>JAAYEY010000059.1 GCA_012728505.1 Synergistaceae bacterium
CTGATACATTTAAAAATATAAAACAAAAAGGGGGAAGCCTGTATTTAAAAACAGAAGCTTCCCTCTTTATGTATTTCGTATAGTGAATTTCAAGTCCCTTTTTTCGTCTTCTTTGCATGATTCTGGGTGGAAATCGAGCGTCTTTAAATCTTTAAGTCACTGGTTTCCCGATCTCGAAACGCACTCGAAATCGAGTTCGGACACTATAGTAATTTTATATGTTTACCTTACGGTAAACGGTGCCCTCCTGATCAGTTGCATGCGGGAAAGACGGGGAAAAGATGACCCATTCTATGAAACGCTTTATCAGCTATCGGTAATTTTACCGTCAGACCAAAAAAATTTAGTTGCCGGTTTATCGCCCGGTGCAACAGGGAATATCTTATTGCCTTCCCAAGTTATCGAAGCCTTGCCGGGATTTCCTAGCCTTACTCTTATCGGCGCACTAGATGTGACTTCATATTCTTTATATTCGCCGGGTTTCATCGTTCCCTGATAAAGGATCGTTTCTCCCTGGCTAATCTTAGCCCAGACATGTGCGTTCTCAGCCGCCACTTTCAAAGGCTTTCGGTCAGTTCGTCCTGACACTGCCTTCTGCACTTTAGGTTCTTCTGTCTTACTGCCGGGCTGCTGTTGGACGCCATCCATCCACGATAGGTCTACCTTTTCGTCTTTACTTATAACATCTCCTGATACAGGCTTGTCAGTTGTAAGAGTTTCGTCCGTCGAAAGTGGGACAGACGGTTCTTTGGTAGTAGGCTCCTTCACTGCACTAGCAGTTCCACCGTCTATCGGACTTGTTGCAGAGGTTGTAATATCTCCTCTATACTGCCAGGTTATCCAACCGGCAGCCACCAGAGAGATCACTATAATAATATAGAGCCACAAAAACGACGTGGGTTTGAACACTTTCCGAGAGTCAATGTAATTGGCTTCTTCTTTAACGGGGATCTGAAGCGTTGCCGCTTTTTGCTTTTTAGTTATTGCATCATAACTTTTCCATATATCCTGAGCACTAAGGTATTCGCAGTACTGTCGGATGAAGCTTCTGACATAGGGGCCCTTGGGCAATAAATCGAGATTGCCATCTTCAATCGCAGACAGATAGTGTTTTTGTATCTTTGTAACATTGAAAATATCTGAGATAGAGAGTCCCTGTGCTTCTCTTAAGCTCTTTAGACGGGAGCCCAGTTCTCTAATCTGGATCTGCGCCTTTTGTTCCTCGTTATAAGTTTCTTTTTTCTCCAATCTGTCGCCCCCTTTCCGCATTTACTCTCATTTCTTTTATTATCGCAACAGGATCTGGTTTTCCAAATATAGCACTTCCCGCAACGACCACGTCACAACCATGTCGTACAACAAGTTCAGTGTTATCCGGCCCAATTCCGCCATCCATCTGGATAAGGTAATCACCTTTGTTTTCAGTTCTCCATTTTGCAAGAGCGGACACCTTTTCTAATGTTTCAGGAATAAACGATTGTCCGCCATATCCGGGGTTCACAGACATGATGAGCACAAGGTCAACCATGTGCAAGACGGGGTAGAGTACCTCTACCGGCGTCCCTGGGTTGATAGAAACACCACAAGGGGTGCCATCTTTCCTTATACTTTGGAGAACTCTGTGGATGTGCGGGGTTGCTTCAGCATGTACCGTAAGCAGAGAGGGCCTTTCGGCAAGAAACATCTCTGTAAATGCCTCCGCGGGTTCAACCATTATGTGGACATCTATAAATTTATGGGGATACCTCTTTCTGAGTGCCTTCAAGAGAGAGGGCCCGTACGAAAGATTCGGGACAAAATGTCCGTCCATTATGTCAAGATGGAGCCACTCTACCTCTTTTTCAATTTTCTCGATGTCCCTCTCCATATTCAAGACATCTGCGGAGAGCAAAGAGGGTGAAATGATCACGCTCCTGCCTTCCATCTTCTTTATCAGTTGAAACGATCCTGCCATACAAAGTCACCTCCAAGATAAATAACTATCGTGGCTTGTCCTGTGTGAGGGACATTCATGGAGATATACTCGCTGCCGTTTGCCATGACATCCTTTATTACCTTCGTTCCGGTATCATCTGTAAGCTCTATTTTAAGTGCGAGAGGTTTCGTCAAAGGAGGTACTTGGTATCTTAGTTTAGCTGTTTTTTGAGGTACTGCAGGAACTGCAGGGACTGGTTTTACTGCCGCTGGAGCAGGAACAAGCACTGCTTCATTTTTTACCTCTTCTTTTACAGGTTCATTGGCAGGTTTTGCTTCAGGTTTTTCAGTAAGTTTGGTAGGAATATCCGAAGGTTCTGTGTTTTTAACAACGACAGTCCTGACGGCTGCAGCCCTCTTTGGATCCTGGTCGTCAGCGGGAGGTGTTTCAGAGGATAGCTCCCCTGACTTCAAGGCCCGCGCAACAACAAGATTTACCAATGCACCGGCAGGAACGTTGGCTCCGCTTTTCGGGTTTGTAGCCACTACCATTCCAGCATGTACTTCTGAAGAAGGGGTCTCAGTCGTGCTTCCCACTGTAAGACCTATCTGATCAAGTATCTGGGTAACAACATCTACTCCCTGACCCTTGAGGTCAGGGACACTTACAAAGGCCCCTCCTGCTGTGCTACCGGTGCTGACGAGGAGGTTGACCATGCAATTTGCCGCGACCTGCTGGGGAGCTGCCGGATTCTGCGCTATTATTGAACCCGCAGGTTTAAGTTTATCTGTTACCCTGATTATTTTGTCTACCTTTAAACCGGCCTCACTGAGTCTTTTTACTCCCTCTTCAAACTTAAGACCCCTGACATCAGGAACAGGCATTATTGATCCACCTTTGCTGACACGGACCATTACAACTTTTCCTTTTGATACTTTTTCACCTGCCGGAAGGCTCTGTGAGATTACAGTATCTGCCTTCTCAGGTGAATCTACCTGGTCAACTTTGGCAAGGAGGCCTTCCTTCTGAAGAGCTTCTACCGCATCTACGAGCGGCAAACCAACCATGGAGGGCACAGAGGCACTTTTGTCTTCTATGAAAATTGTTTTTATTCCAAAATATGCACTGGCTATAATTACAATAAACGCTATAACCATACCCCAGCGATGAATTTTACCCATAATAATGCTCTCCTTTCCTGCTATTTGCGCTTTGCAAGAAGCGCCAGATAGAAACCGTCAATCCAAGGAAGACCCGGCCATATCAGGGTGCCATATGGCTTGCCTCTGGACATGAGTTTATGGCTTCTTTCCACAGGAACTTCTGTAAGTTCAGGGTGCTGAGCCATGACCGCAGCCACCACTTTCTCATTTTCTTCTCTAAACATGCTGCAAGTGCTATATGCAACGATACCTCCGGGAGCAACAATAGAAACAGCCCTGTTAAGGAGTTCTTTCTGCAGTACCGCTGCATCAGAAACCATTTCAGGAGTTATCCTCCATTTACTTTCCGGATGTCTTCCCCACGTTCCGCTCCCTGTACATGGAGCGTCAAGAAGTATTGCCTTTGGCTCTACTTCCGGCTCTAAGATCCGCGAATCGCCGCAGTAAAACCTGACTCTGTCTCCGACGTGCATCCTTATCATCTCGTATTCGGCGGATTTTATCCTGCCTTCTGATACATCCCATGCCTCAATTTTTGCTTCGGGCAGCAAATCGGCGAGTTGGCCTGTCTTAATGCCCCGTCCACAACACATATCGAGCACAGGACCACCCTTCCAACGCTTGGAGAATGTCTCTCCAACAAATATGGATGATTCGCTCTGCGGTGTTATCTTACCCTCTCCAAATCCAAGGATCTCAAGCGGGTATGGGTTCGAAGGCGTGCGAGCCGATCTCTCAAGAAAAGGAGACGCCCAAGCTATTTTACCTGAAGTCCTGTACTCCTCTAGCCATTCTTCCCTGTTGACATCCTTCGAAAGTCTCAGCGAAAGGTATGTCTTCATGCCGCTTGATCTTACAAGCCGCTTTGCTTCTGGTATAGACATGTCCTTTGACCACTGAGCAGCTGCCCATCCCGGAATACCCCAGTAAAGGGCCTGGTCCCTTAGAGCGCTGCCTTTTTTTAGCTCTACGAGGTATTGCTTTGCTTCATCTGCTACTGTGTGAAGTACCGCATTCACAAGAGCAATGTCGCGGTCTTCGCCCTTTAATTTTATTGTCTGTACAAGGCCGTTGATTAGAACAGGAAGTGCAAAATATTTAAGTTCAACTATCCCTGCTATTCCAATTATAAGAGCGTTATGCGTAAGCTCCGTCATGTCTTTTGTACTACGTCTGCAGTACTTGGCCAGCAGATGCTTCCAGAGTCCCTGTCTTCTCAGCGAACAATAAATAAGGGTCGCAGCAAGCACTCTGTCAGGAGGAGCAATGTCCGTGTACAACTTTCTAAGCGCTTCAGCTGCAAAGGCACCTTCACTTACTTCGCCATACACCTGTACTGCTGCTTCAATACCTCTCATCGAGACCAATCACCTCTATGTGCGGATTACCGCTGTTTCAAGGAACACTGTAAACATACCAAAAAAGAAGGTAGCTAACATGCTACCTCCTAACATTCTACACTATTTTTCTAGTCTCTGCGCGAACCTCTTAGAGCAAGAAGCCTTACAAGCTGAAGAATAGTCATTACAAGCGCCGCTACATAAGTAAGAGCGGCCGCGTCAAGAACAGCTTTTGCTCCTCCAACCTCGTTTCCAGCCAGAAGGCCTGTTTCAGAAAGAAGTTTAAGAGCTCTCGCGCTCGCGTCAAACTCGACAGGCAGAGTAACAAGGTGGAAAACAAGGACTCCGCAAAAGAGCAGAATACCTGCATTCAACAAAGGAGTGTAACCCATAATCAGACCTATGAAAAAAAGAGGCATGGACATGGAAGAGCTGATATTCACAGCGGGAACTATAGAGTTCCTTAATCTAAGGAATGCGTAGCCCTCTTTGTCCTGTATTGCATGTCCGACCTCATGGGCAGCAACACCAATGGCAGCAATGCTTGAATTACCGGAGACAGCATCTGAAAGTCGAAGCACTTTACTCCTGGGGTCATAGTGGTCTGTAAGATGGCCCTGAATCCTTTCGACCTTTACGTTGCCAAGTCCAAATTTATCAAGAAGAACCCTTGAGACTTGATCTGCGGTAACTCCGCTTACAGCTCTAATCTCACTGTATTTTGAAAAGGCCCGTTTGATCCTGAACTGAGCCCAGAGAGAAAATAGCAACGCCGGTATCAGAAGCACTATAGTCGAATCGAGAAACGGATACATCATTTTAAAACACCCCTCTTATAATAAACAGTATTAGTCTACATTGGTCAAGCTAATTCTGTCTTCCGTAAAATCCCGCAATCTCCTCTACAACTCTTTCTTGTTCCTCTGGCAGGAGCTCCGGGAAAATGGGAAGTGCTAAAACAGAGCCGGCAAGTTTTTCTGAAACGGGGAAGTCCCCCTCTTTGTATCCAAGATAGGAAAAACAGTGCTGCATGTGAAGAGGAAGCGGATAGTAGACTCTCGTGGATATACCTCGTCTTTCCAGATATTCCTGAAGTTCGTCTCTTCTTTCCGCCTTTACTACATATTGGTGATATACATGCCTGTTGCCGTCCTCTTCCACAGGAAGCGTTATAACGTCAAGCAGCCCTTTTTCTTTGAAGAGGAGCATGTATCTCTCTGCAACGATCCTGCGCTCTTCGTTCCATTCCTCCAAATGACGGATACGGACTCTGAGAATTGCTGCCTGTACGGCATCAAGACGGCTATTTATGCCAATTTCATCATGAAAATATGTTTTTCCAGAGCCATGGACCCGGAGGTTTCTTATACGATCTGAGATTTCTTTATTGTGCGGTATGGAGACCATCCCGCCATCGCCGTAACAGCCAAGGTTTTTTGTCGGGAAGAAAGAAAGACATCCAATATCTCCGATAGATCCCGCTCTGCATATTTTTTTATCTATTATTCTGTGAGCCCCTATCGCCTGGGCACAGTCTTCAACAATTGCAATACCTTTTTGGCTGAGTTCGTCCGTTATCAGTTCGAGTTTGCATGTCTGCCCAAAAAGATGCACAGGAAGGACAACCTTTGTTCTAGGCGTTATTTTTTCCATTACTGATTCCATAGAAAGGTTGTAACTGTCGGGGTCTACATCGGCAAAAACAGGCTTCGCGCCATTTCTTGTTATGCAGCTTGCCGTGGCGAAAAATGTGAAGGGTGTCGTTATAACCTCGTCTCCCTCTTTTAGGTCGAGTGCCATCAAAGAAAGCAACAACGCGTCCGTTCCGGAAGCGCATCCAACAGCATTTTCAACCTCCAGGTAAGAAGCTATCTCTTTCTCGAAACATTCAACTTCTGGACCCAAAATGAAATGCTGCGTTTCAAGAACCCTATCGAGAGCAACCCTTATTTCTTCTTTTACTCGATTGTAGTTTCTCGTAAGGTCAAAGGACGGTATTTTTTCCTGTCCTGTCATAACTAATTCCTCCCTGTGATGAGAATGCTTCATTTTGCTTATCGAGACCATTCATCTTTGCCAATATATTTCTTCTCTCATAGGGCTTTTCAAGAACTGAATGAGAGTGACGGAGATGATCCTTCATTAATTTGTCTGCGGATGTTTCATCCTTGGACAATATAGCGTTCAGTATGCGTCTGTGTTCCTCGGAGCTGTAATTTTTTTCCTCAGTGAGTGGATCAAAGAAAAGAATATAAACATTAGTACGCAGGATGATATTTTCAACATATTCGATAAGAACAATATTTTTACTTGCATCGGCTATTAGCTTGTGAAAATTATTGTTAGCTTCAAGACTTGCCTCTATATCACGGGCACGAAAAGCAAATTCTTCATCCCTAATCACTTCTTCAAACCGTTCAGCCGTACGTCTGTCAATACCGTTATGGCAAGCAAGCTGTACACTGAGTGCCTCAAGATGCTCCCGGACATTGTATGCTCCTTCTATTTCTGACAGACTGGGCGCTGTCACTCTGGCTCCGCTGTTAGGAATTATCCTGACAAGCCCCTCGCTTGTGAGCTTTCTGAGAGCTTCTCTTACAGGAGTTCTGCTGACTCCCATTTCTTTGGAGATTTTGACTTCGGGGAGCCTTTCCCCTGGTTTGAGCTGCTTATTGACTATTTTAGCCCGCAGCTGAAGATAAACAAATTCTGATGAAGTATTATAGCAGTTTGTATGGTATATCACTGATTTTCCCCCTGAAACCTCATGTCTTTGAAACACGACCGACAACACTACAGGTCGACAACTTCGTATATTAGCATATATTAAAACAATCGCAAGTTTGACATAAATCGTTTTACGCATAGAATTATCGCATGTTTAAACGACTTTTAGTTCTATTCCTTTCATTCGGAACAATAATCGCCTTTGGTTATGCGCTGGGCGGCCTTGGAGGTTACATGTTCGACCAGGGCAAACCGCGGGTCATAGCTGCAGGCCTTGTGGGAGGCATCCTCTCCGCTACACTAGCCATGATAATATGGAGAACATACCTCAACGACATTGACAAAGAAGACGCCGAGATAAAGCTCCAAGCAGAAAAAAAGAGCCAATGTCAGTTCCCTGAAGAGAAATAATCAGAGACCTTTCTTGCTATCTTCGCTGCTGCACCTCTTTCGTGATATATACATGAATATCCTCTTACAATCTCACTAAGTCTTTCCGGGTCAGAAATAAGATCTTCAACAAGCGCTGCCACCATTGACGGCGTCATTACACCCCTATGTTCCGGCACTATTTCCTTCCCTGTCATCCTGTTAGGTAGAGATGCATATTTGAGCCTCTTGCTGTACCAGTAGACCAGCTTTTTCTTCAACGCCTTCGCTCCCGGGACAGACATCGGGATAATTCCAGGAATACCGTCCATGGGGATGTTTTCCACTTGATTCATAGGTACTACAGCAAGAAGAGGAACGCTGAGCGACACTATCTGCAGATTGTTAGTGCCCGGAAAAGCAACGGCCAGACTCGAGGCTTTTATGGCCTCAAAGTTATTCTCGCGGATAAACCTGATCCTGTTTGGACCCTCCCACAATATCTCTTCCGGCTTTGATCCGCCCGACCAATTCAGTCCGGCACTTTTAAGTCCTTCCTTAAGCAGGTTTTCATCGACCACGGGAGCCACAGGCAAAAAAACATGGTAATTTGGATGTTTATTTAGAAATTCCATGGCCGCACATGTAAAAAAAGCAAACCCGTCTCTGTATTCAAAAGGCCTGCTGCCGGCGAGGAATGAAATGGCCTCCTCTCCCTCGGAAAGCCCCATTACTCTCCTTGCCTCATCCAGATCTTTACACTCCGGAGTACTGTCAAATATAAGATTCCCAACCTTTGTGAACATATCTTTTTTAACTCCCTGAAGCTCAAATCTTTCCTCAGAAGCAGAATCGGGAACAAAGTAATGTTCTACTCTTTTCTTCCATTTTGGTCGTTTAGTGTATATCATCCAGCCGCATCTCAGTTTTGCAGAAAGCAGAGCACCAAATAAGGGGTCTCCTCCTAACTGAAGGACAAGCCTCTTTACCTCTTTGTGA
>JAAYEY010000060.1 GCA_012728505.1 Synergistaceae bacterium
AAAGAAAGGAAGCCCTCATGTAATAGCAGCAATATTTGGAGGCGGTCTGATGTCAGTTAAAAAAGTATGTGTGTATCCCGACCCTGTACTTAGAGAACCCACAGAAGAAGTAACGTTATTCGATGAAGAACTGAAGTCTTTAGTGGATGACCTGCAAGAGACTATGTATGCTTCTGATGGTATCGGTCTTGCAGGACCTCAGATGGGCATATCTAAGAAAATAGCTGTCATAGAATACAAGGGCGAAAAGTATGTCCTGATAAATCCTGTGATATTTGAAAAAGAAGGTTCAATAACAGTCGAAGAAGGATGCCTTAGCTTTCCAGGGATCTATGAAAAGGTAGAAGCGCCCGAACGGATAAAGATAGGGTACCAAGACGTAAATGGTGATCATTTTGAAAAAGAGACAGATGGTTTCCTTGCCTGCGTATTTTCCCACGAAATAGATCATTTGAATGGTAGGCTTCTTATAGATAGAGTTTCACCTCTAAAAAGACAGTTTCTTAAAAAAAGGCTAGCAAAGCAGGCAAGAGAAAATTGATGTTTAAAAGACTTAAATTCGGTTTTTGCGGTTCTGGTAAATTTGCAGCAAAATGCTTGTCACTGATTGCAGAAAAGACAAAGCCTGAGTGGGTTATTACCAATGCTCCAAGACCGTCGGGCAGAGGTCTACTGTTGCAAAATACACCTGTCTTTTGCAAGGCTGAAGAGCTTGGCATCAAGACCCGTACAACGTCAAAACTCTCTTCAGATAATGAGACACTGGAATGGATAAAAAGCGATCTTCCCGACCTTATACTGGTGATAGATTTTGGTCACATGATCAAGGAGCCTCTTTTAAGCATGGCGCCACTCGGCTGTATAAATATCCACCCATCAATGCTTCCTGCCTATAGAGGATCAGCTCCTGTTCAAAGGGCAATTATGGATGGGCTTAAAGAAACAGGTGTGACTATTTTTAGGCTTGATGAGGGGATGGATTCTGGTCCTATTCTGGCGCAGATACCTGTTGTGATAAACGATGAGGATGATACAAACTCACTCCTTCTCAAAACATGTATTGCAGGCTGTGAAAAACTGCTTGAATATTTGCTTGAGATTCCGTTAGAAAAATGGACTTTTACCCCTCAGAATGATGAGGATGCATCTTTTGCACCCAAAATAGAGAAGATAGAAGGAAAGATCGACTGGGAAGATAGCTCTATGAATATATTAAATAAGATAAGGGCATTAGGTGTTGCACCGGGGACATACTGTGAGCACGACGGCAAAAGACTCAGAGTACACTGTGCAAAACCGGTCGAAAGGTGTGGTTCACCTGGGCAGCTAATAGAGATTGATGGATGTTTTCCCATAATAGCTTGTAGAGACGGATCTTTGAAGCTTATACATTTACAGCCTGAGTGCAAGAAGATACAAAATGCTGATGAGTGGCTTAGGGGCTGTAGAATGAAGGTCGGCGATATTCTTCAATGAGGAGTGGACAGCTGTGGAAAAAACCCCAAGACATGCTTTAAGGAACATAATAAGCAGAGAATCTATCTACAAAGGAGCGATATTGGATCTCAACATTGACCATGTGCTTTTTCCTTCAGGTTCTGAAAAAATCAGAGAAGTAGTAAAACATAAATCTGCTGTAACCATCCTTCCCGTTTACTCTGACGGTAAAATAGTTCTTGTTAGACAGTACAGGCATGCTGTTGACGAGGATCTATATGAAATCCCTGCAGGACTTATCGAACCGGGTGAAGATCCCACTGAAACCGCAATAAGAGAGCTACAGGAAGAAATAGGTTACAAGCCTGGTAAGATTAAAAAAGTATTTGAATTCTACACATCCCCGGGATACTCTACAGAACGGATAATTTTTTATTATGCGACAGACCTCCACACCTCAAAGCTTGCTGAAGACGACGATGAATATATAAAAGTCTATTATTTTACACTTGCTGAGATAAAAAGCATGATCGACTCAGGGGAGATAGTGGATGGCAAGACAATAATGGCCTATTGCTGGCTTGTAGCTAAAAAGGCAGAAGAAAATGTCTCTCGATGAAATAAATCACCCTATTTTTTTAAATACGCTGAGCAAATTCCAAGATTACATTCTGCTTGAAAGAGGCTGCAGCGAGAATACGGTCAAGGCTTACACATCAGACCTCAAGCTGTGGTGTCTCTATTGCACGAAGATGGAGTCTGACCCGATGTCGCTGCAATCGGATAGCATAGCTCGCTTTTTAAGAGAACAGTCGTCAAGGGGACTGTCCAAAAGCACTGTCCAAAGGAATGGAGCAGTATTAAACTCCTTTGCCAGGTTTCTGGTCTACGAAGGTATAACTGAAAACATGCCCAACCTCGATCCGCTTCCAGCTAGAGATAAAATACTGCCCCAAATTATGACTGAGGGTGAGATACAAAGGCTAATAAATGCATGTGAAGACGACACCCCTCTTGGAAAAAGGGACAGGGCTGCTATAGAGCTCGCTTATGGCACAGGAATGAGGGCCTCAGAGCTCTGTTCGCTCAAGCTTAAGGACATAGACAGGAGCGGGGGGCTTATCTTCACAAGAGGAAAAGGAAACAAGGAAAGGTGTATTCCTTACGTTGGAGGAGTTAGGAAGGTCGTAGATGAATATATAGAGGAACACAGACCTAAACTGGACAAATTAAAGCAGCCATGGCTTCTTCTGACAAAAACGGGAAAACAGATGAGAAGGGAATTCTTATGGAGGCTTCTACGAAAAAGGGGAGCACTGGCTCGAATAGCTACTTCGCGTCTGCACCCTCACGTCCTTAGGCACACATTTGCGACACATTTGATCAGAAAAGGGATGGACCAGAGGACTCTTCAGGAGATACTCGGCCATTCTTCAATACTGACAACTGAAAAATATACCCACCTTGATTTAGAAATGAGAGATTTTTACGATAAATATTTCCCTAGGAG
>JAAYEY010000061.1 GCA_012728505.1 Synergistaceae bacterium
GCCTTCATTTGGAATTGCTTTCCAGATGAAAACCTTTTTGCCGTCCCAGATTGTAAATGCTCCGGGAAAAGGGTGGGTAAGGGCTCTAACTAAGTTGTATATTTCTGAAGCAGATTTGCTCCAGTCTATTTCCCCATCCTCTGGTCTTCGCCTGCCGAACTTTGTCGCTTTTGATTCATCCTGCGGAAACCTTTCAGCCGTTCCTTTTTCAAGGAATGGCAGGCACGATTCCAGTATACCTTTTGCGGCCTCTGTTATCTTAAGAAAAACATCGTGAGCAGTATCCTCAGATTCGATAGTCACAGGTTTTTGTGCGATGATGTCCCCTCTGTCAGCGAATTCCGTCATCACGTGAAGTGTTGCGCCTGTCTCATTTTCTCCGTTTATGACCGCCCAGTTTACGCATGCCCGTCCCCGATATTTCGGTAGAAGTGAGCCATGCATATTGTAAGCTCCCAGTTTTGGAATCTCCAGAACCTCTTTGGGTATCATTGCCCTGTAATAAAAAGAGAAGATAAGGTCAGGGTCGAGCTGTCTTAAGAAATCTGTTTCATCTTTATCTAGTTTTGAAGGAGTACGCACCTCTATTGAGTTTTTCTGTGCTATATCCTTTACTGAGCGAAACCATACCTCTTCTTTTGGGTCGTCCTCATGTGTATAAACAACTCCAATGTTCGCCCCATCTCTTATCAGGTGCTCAAGACATGTACTTCCAACTTCGCTGTATGCGAAGAGTGCTATGAGAGGCCTGTCATTTTTCTTCGGTTTCATGCTCAAATATCTTTCTTACCGAGTATCTGGGTCTCCTGCTTACTTCTCTGTATATCCTGCCTATGTATTCGCCTGTTATTCCAAGACTGAAGAGCGTTATCCCCATAAGCATGAACTGAATAGCCATTAGGGTGAAGACTCCCTCGACCTCAGGTCCCAAGAAGAGCCGTCTAAGCAGCATGTAGCAAACTAATATGAATGATAACGCTGAGATTAGCATTCCTGTCATAGTAACAAACTGTAGAGGCACGATTGAGAAGCTTGTCATCAAATCGAAATTGAGCCTTATCAGCTGGAATATCCCATATTTTGATGTTCCCATGCCGCGTTCTCTGTGTGTCACAGGTATTTCTATGGGATTTGCGGCGAACTTCTGGCCCAGTGCAGGGATAAAGGTCGTCGATTCTCTGCTCATATTGATGATATCAATTATTCTTCTGCTGTAGCCGCGAAGCATACAGCCATAGTCTTTGATGTTGAGTTTGGCTATTCTGTTTGTAAGTTTGTTCACCAATTTGGACGCGACTTTTCTGAATATGGGGTCCTGTCTGCCGACTCGGTATGTTCCTACCAAATCATGGCCTTCGTCCATTTTGGCCACTATATTTGGTATCTCTTCCGGAGGATTCTGCAGGTCTGCGTCAAGAGTAATGATTATTTCTCCTCTCACTTGCTCAAAGCCTGCCATTATAGCCATGTGCTGGCCGAAGTTTCCATTGAGGTCGATTATCCTGACCTCAGGATGTGAAAGGTAGAAATCGTATAGTATCCCAAGCGTTGAGTCCTTGCTTCCATCATTTATAAAAATGATTTCGAAAGGCCTGCCCATACCGGTCATAACCGGATAGAGGTCCTCAAAGAGAGCGTTGAGAGATTCTTCTTCGTTAAAGGCAGGAATGACTATTGAGATCTCCGGATTCATTGATCAGTTCTTCTTTCCGCAAATTTCGAAAA
>JAAYEY010000062.1 GCA_012728505.1 Synergistaceae bacterium
GTCTTGTGAATATATAAAACGTTCATATCTTCTTTTTATCCAGTCTTTAAAGTCCAGCAGCGCATCGTGCCTTGCGAAGTGTTCAAAAACGAGATCAAACTTCGGGATACCCCACAGCATGGAGGGAGCCAAAGCTCCTGCATCTACCAGCCATGCAGTTGCATTTTGGAGCATTTTTTTGATTCCCTTTTTATGTTCGACACGGAGCAGCACAACTCTATGACCGCCTGTTACAGTCTCTGAGATCATATTCATCGAATCCTCGGTACAAAAAACCTCAGTTGAAAAACCAAGCATTGCAGGAACAGGATTAAAATCACTCTCTGATGCTGGAAGAAGGTAGCGTACAGCCGTAGAATGGGAAGCAAGGTGTTTTAGCGTTTCAACAGTTTCAGGAGGAGTCCTCCTCGAAGTCGTTATGTAAAGGTCCGCCCCTTGCTCTTCCGCAATCTTCATTATGTGTCCAATAGATTTTTTTAACCATATTGGAGAGACAGAATAATTACCGTCATCTCCACCTATAAGGATAGACCAAATATCAGAGGATTTTGCAGGAAATTCTTTCAACAAAGCTTCGCCCAGTGCTTTAAGCTCATTCTTTATTATCAAATTTGGGAGACCAAGAGTGACTAAAATATTTGATTTTCTTTCGGGATAATCGTGCTCTGGCACTATAGCAAAATCAAATGGATCTGTACCTACTACACTCGGAATCATCACGGTAGCACACGCACACCTCCAGATATAACCAAGGGCAAGGTTGTATGGCGCGGTTGTGCTGCCTGCAGAAATAATAAGAACTTCTCTTGTTCCTTCGTGTATATCTCTCTCTGCAAACCACTGACCTACTCTTCTAATAACAGCATCTCCGTCAGCCATTGCTAGCCACTCCCTGGCATCTCTTCTGTTCCCATGTACGAGCTTTCTGGATGCAGCTTTAGACCTTCTTTTAGCTGCCCCTACGAGAGTAGGGACCTCTGTTTCAAGTATCTCGGCACCTGATAGTATGGACAACCAAAAAGCCACACCAAGGCTCTGGTTCAGATGTCCTTTGGTCCCATCGTTCAGGACTACTATAGCCTTGATGCTTTTTGTGCTATTCATTGAATTTTGTTATTGTCCTTTTCTTGAGCAAGTATATTTCTGACAATTTGAAGATCTTCTTCTGTATTTACATTAGGTCCCATAGAGGGATATTTCGTACGTATTACTGCCATTGTGTAGCCATGCTCCAATATCCTCAGCTGCTCCAGTGATTCTTCTGTCATTAAGGGAGTCGGCGGAAGCTCGACGAATTTTAGAAGAAATTCTTTTGTGAACGCATAGATACCCAGATGTTCCCAAACAGGGCATTCTGTAATGTTACGTCTGAATGGTATCGGAGACCGGCGGAAATAGAGCGCTCTCCCTTTCTGGTTAGTTACAACTTTGACAATATTAGGGTTGTTAAAATCTTTTTCGTTTGTTATTGGTACGCAAACAGTGGCTGAATCAGCACCAGGATCTAGGACAATTCCTTCTGCAAGCTCTCGAAGCATCCTAGGATCGAGCATAGGCTCATCTCCCTGGATGTTGATTACGTAATCGGTATCTATGGACCTGGCAACTTCTGCCACTCTGCTCGACCCATCTGGGTGGTCGGCCCTCGTCATAAGTACATCTCCGCCAAATTTTTCGACTGCATTATAAATCCTTTCATCATCTGTAGCTATTACTACTCTGAAGAAGATACCTGAAAGGACCGCTCTTCTGTAGACATGCTCTACCATTGGTTTACCGCAAATATCATGAAGCGGCTTACCTTCCAGCCGTGTAGATGCATATCTTGAAGGTATCACACCCAATATCCTTGGTAAATTCATCTTCTACCATTCCATTCATTAAATTTTTTTAACATTTTTTCTCTGTCGATAAATTTAACGTTCCTGACTATCCAATCACGCATCTCTATACCTTCAGCAGTCTCTTGTTTATAGCTTATAAAGTCAAGTTTTATGTCAAGCTCATCTGCGATCTTGACAGCAAAGACAGGCCAGATCATCCCTATGTCCCCAATAACAGGGATGCTCCCTTCGTGACGGGCAAATGCCGACATTTCCATTCTAAAGGGTATCTTTGAAATTTTCGTCTTTGGAAGTCCTTTATTGATCGCTTCCTGTATCATAGAGCTTTCTTTCTGAAGATCTTGTACTAGCCTCAGGTTTTCATCAAGATCGAACCTGACGAGGGTCTTATTTTCAAGGCTAAAGACAGGCTGTCCGTGCCACCATGACCATATACCGTGGCCTGTGTAAGTTTCAAAAGGCCCATCATGAATCTCCTGTGTGAGGGCTACGGCTGATTCAATTATCACATCGGCCCCTCCGATCATGTCGGCAAGCCTTCTTGAACGCTCTGCAATGGGAATGCTGTCTCCTAGAGCCAAACCAACGTTTCCTCCGCCGACTAGCTGAGGTATGGTGACCAATACGGGAAGTCCCTTTTCGGCTCCCATACCAAGCATCGTTTTATTGTCGCATCCCCATCCCGCTATGGTCTCAAAAGGAAGTCCAGACTGCCTCGAAAGAGAAAGTATCTCATTAGCAAGCATCTCAGTTCTCAGTCCCATGGGATAAGCCATATTTCCTGCAGCTTTGATTACCATCCTTCCATCTGCGGACCTCCCTTTTTTCAGAAGTTCCTCATCAAGAATCATTTCTTTTCGTAAAATATCGAGATCTTCATCAGAAAGGTCTGTAAACTCAAATACATTGCCTCTAGGCATTTTTGATCTATCCAATCCGAACAGGGACGCATCACACATCTTTACCCTGTCCAGAGAACCGCTCATTTCGTGGCTTATAACAGCGGAACTTGTTGTGACCCCGTCAATTATTCCCTTTCCCATGAGTTCTGCGATAAGGTTTGTCACACCTTCGTGCAAATTGGGGCCGCTTCCGGTCACGACAACAACCTTCCCCGTTTTTTTCTTTGTTTCTACAACTTTTGAAACAGCAAAATCTAGGGAATTTCGTGAACGTTCATCCAATCCGTTGTAGAAATCATATAAAAGAGTCCTATTTATAACCATTCGTAATCCTCCCTGACATGAACAGATAGTTTTTGTGTAATCAAAAATATTTATATATCCGCTCCCATGTTTTTATTGACGAGCCTGAAGAACGCTTAAAGTATTTTTCGCTGACCTCTTTAAAGTGTTCGCCGTCGTCACTATCCGATCTTTCCATTATACCGATCCATACATCCCCAAGAGTTTTAGCATCTTTTACCTGAGTGGCTATTCCAAGTTCGATAAACTCAGCCGACGCCTCCGTAAAATCTTCCATGTGAGGTCCGTACTGCACAGGGACGCCCCACAAGACCGGCTCCAAAATATTCTGGCCTCCTTTGTCTGCGAAACTCCCTCCGACAAATGCCGAAGATGCTGTTCCATACAGATCAAAGAGAACGCCTATCTTGTCGACGACTATCACATCTGAGTCGAATGAACCAGAAGAAAGCAAGCAAACGCTGAATTTCTGCCTAGCAAGATCGAGAACCTCTTTCGCTCGTTCCGGGTGCCTAGGCACCAATATTAATTTGGTTTGATGATACCTGGACTTGAGTATTTCAAAGGCTCTCAGAACCACCGCTTCCTCTCCGGGGTGAGTGCTTCCTGCAATAAATATTTTGTATTTTTCAGAGCTAAAGCTAGCTGCCCATCTGTCACGGCCAGGTGGATCTTTTCTCGATAAAAGTGCATCCTTTTTGGTGTCTCCCAAAAAAATCAACTTATCTGCAGAAACTCCAATGGAACTTAGCCTTTCAAAGTCCCGTTTTTCCCGCAAGTAAATCTCTGTAAAAAGCTCAAATACAGATACACCCAATTTTTTTTTCATTGGCCCCTTTAGGCGTTCCCAAGTCCTGTCTGAGACTCTCCCATTGACAAGGAAGGCCGGTATCGAAGCATCTTTCAGCTCCCAGAGCATGTTGGGCCACAATTCAGTCTCAGCTGTCGCGAAAGCCCAGGGATTCAAACTCTGTAGAGCTTTTTTTACAAACTCTTTTTTGTCCCAGGGATAATAAATATGAAAATCAAAAAGACCTTCCCCTAAACGAAAGGCCATCTCTTTTCCAGTTTCCGTAGTTGTCGAGATAATTATAGGTCCGCTGTAACCCGAATCTCTGGCCGCGCTGATAACCGGCATCAATGCCTGAACCTCGCCTACAGACACGCCATGAACCCAAAACGGTCTTTTTCCTTTCAGTTTTTCAATCAATTCCTGAGACTGAATACCCTTTCTTTCCTCGTAACCTTCACTATATTTTTTTTTAAGCCTTGGCCACGAGAAAAAAAATACTGAATCAATAAGAGGCTGATAGAGAGATCTAATTAACGACAGCTAGGCCACCCCCGCTTTGAGTATCTCATGTATGTGGACCATTCCTACAGGTCTGTCATTTTCCACTGCAATAAGCGCCGAGACTTCCCACTCTTCAACGATGCGGATAGCCTCCGCTGCAAGACTATCGGGCGATATTACCCTGGGCGTACGTGTCATTGCCATATATACCGGTAAATCAAGCCCCTGCACTCCCTCTTTTTCGAGAAAACGCCTAAGATCTCCGTCAGTAAATATTCCACTAAGTCTTCCATCGTTATCCACCACAGATGTGGCTCCGAAACCTTTGCTCGTTATCTCAAAGAGAGCTTCCCTGACAAGCGCAGACTCCTTTGTCAAAGGTAGTTTGTCTCCTGTAGCCATGAGGTCACTTACCCTTAAAAGAAGTTTCTTGCCAATAGAACCTCCTGGATGGAAGAGCGCAAAATCTTCTTTTCCAAGACCAAGAAGAAGTGTAGCCATTCCCGCCACAGCATCTCCTATAGCCATCTGAAGTGTAGTGCTAGTTGTAGGAGCCAGGCCAAGAGGGTCGGCTTCAGATTCCACATGGCTGTTCAGAACTATATCAGCCTCTTTAGCAAGTGTTGAATTGACATTACCTGTCACCGCAATTATCGGTGCACCCAACCTTTTGAAATAAGGTATTATATTGATCAATTCTCTTGTCTCTCCACTGTTGCTGAGAAAATAGCCAAGATCTTGACGGCATACCATTCCAAGATCGCCATGGGCTCCCTCTGTCGCATGAAGAAAAAAGGCCGGAACTCCTAAAGATGCGAAAGTAGCAGCTGTCTTTCTCCCGACATGTCCCGATTTGCCTAGCCCCGATACAACGACCCTTCCTTTGCACCTGCTCAGGAGATGTGCTGCGGCTACAAATTCGTTGCCGATTCTTGATGCCGCAGATGTCAGCGCTTCGGCTTCCTTATGCAGTACCTTCTTTCCTGCAGCAAGCATATCTTCATCTGAAAATTTCTTTTCTTCACGCTCATATGGAAGATTCAACTTTATTCACCTGTCCAATCGAGAGAAGCAAAACCTATTTTTTCTTTGACAATTTTATCAATTTCCGCAGTTTGTCTGAGAATTTCGCTCATACTTCGCAGAGGCACCATATTGGGTCCGTCGCACTTTGCAACGTCAGGGTCGGGATGCACTTCCATGAAGAGAGCGTCGATCCCTATAGCTACTGCAGCTCGTATCAGTGGCAAGACATAGGCTCTGTCTCCGCCGCTGCTGTCACCTTGCCCGCCAGGCTTTTGAACGCTGTGTGTGGCGTCAAACATTACGGGGTATCCCAGACCTCTCATAACAGGAATCGAGCGAAAATCGACAGACAGTTCGTGGTATCCGAAAGCTGTCCCTCTTTCGCATAATATTATCTGTTCATTACCCACTTCACGACACTTGTTGGCTACAGACCTCATATCTTCAGGCGCCATGAACTGGGCTTTTTTAATATTCAGAGGTTTGCCTGTCTTGCTTGCCGCAACGAGAAGGTCTGTCTGGCGACACAAGAAAGCAGGTATCTGTAGAAGATCAACAGCTCCTGCAAGTTTTTCGGCCTGCCACGGCTCATGCATATCTGTCACTACCGGGATATCAAGTTTGCTCCCTATTTCCTTCAGCCAAAGAAGACCTTCTTCTATACCAGGTCCTCGAAAACTCGTGATCGATGTTCTGTTAGCTTTGTCGAAGGAAGCCTTGAATATGTAGCCAAAATCAAACTCAGCGCAGAGTTTTTTCATCTCTTTTGCAATAGCAAAAGCATCTTCATAATTCTCGAGGACACAGGGTCCTGCTGCAACAGTCAATCTGTCGCCGCCCACAGTAATGTTACGGACTCTTACTTCTGTTATTCCCTGTGATGATCCTTTTTTCACTCCGCAGCAACTCCTTTTTTATCGGATGATCCATTTGTACTCTTTTCTTCTATGAAAGAACGGTATTTTTCATATACTGCACATCTATTATCCCATCCAAGGGCGGATGCGCAATACTCCACCACATGGTCGAGAGCTCCCACTCCACCCAAATTTCGAATCCCTGCCTCCATCATATGCTTCTTCAATTCAGGATCATCAAGAATACGTTCAGCAGCTTTAGCAAGTTCTTGAGGCTCAGCTTTTACAAGCACTTCCGCGTCTTTAAGAAGTTTTTTCTGTACAAGCTTACCCTTTTCAAGTATTGAAACAACTGGTATGCCGAGGCCTGCACAAAGCTGATTTGCCGTGCCGCCAAGTCCTATAAGTAGGTCTGTCCCTCTCGCAACGTCAGCCACTTCTCCTCTAAATATCCGAACCTTTGTGCCTTCTGATTCGAGCATATCACTACCCGGCATCAATACCCAGCCATCAAGGTTTTCAATTAGTTTCTTTACATCGATCATAGGGGCCGGAACCATAACAAAGCTGCACTTTTTTCTTTTTGAGAGTTCCTTTGCGGCATCAAGAATAAGCGCTGCATCTTCGTAAGTTCGGGGACGGCTTCCGGGTAAAAGCAATATCCTGAGATTTTTTGATCCGCTCCAAACATCTATGTCACTTCTATCTTTATTTATGAGATCCATCACAGGATTGCCGCGGAATTCAGCGTTAACTCCCCCGGCTCTAAGTTCTTCTGCTGTTTCTGAATCTCTGGTCCACACAAATCTACTACGATGTTTGAGCAAGAATTGTTCAACTGATAAATGCCCACTCAGATGTACTGATTTAGCAGTTGCTACAAGTACAGGCTTCATCCCCTGACCCCAAAGCATGCTTGCAACCAGATAGACATCCCCAACACACACAGGGGTCCTATATCTGCTGTAAAGCGAAGAAAGAGCGCTCATTTGAGACGTGATAGATTTTCCTAACCCATGTCTTAAGTCTCTTATGAACTCCATAAAGCTATACTTTATCACTCCTCCGCTTGGCATTTCTATAGAAGGAGAGAGCACCCTGAACCCTTCGTTTCTGTAATGAGTACCGGAGCCTACAAAGGCAAAAGCTGATACCTCGGCTACTTTGAAACGTTCTTTAATTTTTTTTGCAAGCACGACACCTATTGCGTCTTCTCCATAACCGTTGGACGCCAACATCAGGTTGGGTTTTAGCTTCTCCATCACTTTTTTTCTAAACTCGAAATCGTTATCAAGTGATACAACTATGCGAGGTATATATATAGGAATATCTAAGTCTATCTCATCAGGAATGTTGACAAGGTCTTTTTCCGTACAGATAAAACCATCCACACCCAAACCGGTTGCCAGTTCTATCAACCTATTTATGTCGCTTTCTGTAAAGATGTGATGGTCCCTGAATGTTCTATGAGCAGCGAGCAATATTCCTTCCTGTTCAAGAAACCCATAAAAACCTCCGGGGCTTCCAATGGCAGAAAAAGCTAAAAAACTGCCCTTAGGATTTTCACTGGCAGGAATCTCGCTTTCTCTCCCTTTGTATATCTTCAGCCATGATTCCATCTTAATTTCAGCGGTGAAGATCTTTTTCGGATCAATAAGTTTCTCTAATTCTGCTTTTGTTGAGGCGAGTTGATTAGGATCAGCCTGGTTTGCTTTCGTAATAACAAGTATATCTGCTCTGCAAAAAGCGGATTTAGGTTCTCTCATGGAACCTGCAGGAATAACATTGCCGTTTCCAAAGGGACAAGTTGCGTCGACAAGAACTATGTCTACATCGCGAGCCATTCTTCTGTGCTGAAATGTATCATCGGTAACGGCAACTTTAGCCCCAAGTGAGGCGAGTAACGTGACCCCCTGTACTCTATCTCTTGATACAACTATTTTTACGCCAGAGAGCCTTTTCGCCAGCATCAGAGGCTCATCCCCCGCAATATCCCTGCGCAAGCTTTCTTCGTCTTGACCTACCCATATAGGACCGTGCTCTTTAGTCCTGTACCCTCTGCTGACGAGGCCTGCTTCTATACCGGCTTCCTGAAACTGCCTCACTACAAGCTCCGTCATCGGTGTTTTGTTTGTGCCTCCAAGGCTATTGTTGCCTATGCTGACTACCGGAAGTGGCGGCTCAGTGACTCCAAGGAGTCCCCGCGCGTATAGGCTGATCCTCAACTTCATCCACAGAATAGTGATAAATTGAAGCGGGTA
>JAAYEY010000063.1 GCA_012728505.1 Synergistaceae bacterium
CGTAAAAGTAGACGTGACTAATACAGGAGATGTGGCGGGTAAAGAAGTTGTACAACTATATGTAGGTGATCGAGAGAGTACGGTTATTCGCCCTATCAAAGAACTTAAAGGTTTTGAAAAAGTAACATTAAATCCCGGAGAAACCAAAACAGTATCTTTTGAGCTGGGAAAACGTGCTTTTGCTTACTACAACACAGAAATAAAAGACTGGCATGTAGAAACAGGAGAGTTTGATATCCTTGTTGGAAAATCATCAAGAGACATTGTCTGTAAGGAAACAATTGTCGTAGAATCAACAGTTAAATTACCGGTAGTTTATACAACCAGCTCCAATTTTGCCGATGTAATGGAAGATCCCAAGGCAATGGAAATATGTCAGCCTCTCTGGAATTCAGTTGCAAGTCTTTTCAAGGGCGATGATACAAAAGAAAGTAGCGCAGCAGAACAAGCTGTGATGGAAATGATGGTTGCAAATATGGTAAAAGTCATGCCTCTTCGAGCCGCTATAAACTTTGGAGATGGAAGTGTAACGTATGAGCAACTTGACGCAATATTAGAAAAAATAAACAGAGCATAGATAAAAGTAATGTTACAAGGGCCCGGGTGATTTTCTCCCGGGCCCTTGTGGTATGTTCGGTTCACGCTTTCTTATTCATAACGAAAACCCCTCTTTTCCGTGTAAAGTGTCATAAACACACGAAAAGAGGGATTTCTTGAAACTCATTTTATTCAGTCGTAGACTTGATCTACGTAATTATTGGTGGAGACGCGGAGATTCGAACTCCGGTCCAACAGGGGCCAATCTGGGAGGCACTACGAGTGTAGTCTCTGTTTTAATTTCGGATTTGCAGCTCCCAAAGACAGGATCTGCATTTCCCAGCCTTCCCTAGAGTCTCGAACCTCAACCAGAAAGCGCTGAAGAGATTCCAGTCATCTTTGTGACACTCTTCTAAAGCCCGATGACGGAAGCTATAGAGAGCGCGCTACTTAGTTAAGCAGCGAGTGCGTAATCGTTATTGACGATTATTGTTTTGGAGCCGGATTTACGAGGATTCTCCATCCTCGACCCGCTCCTCCCGATCCTCCAACCTGCTGTCGAAACCATACGTCCCCTTTATGAACGAGCCTTATTGCTTTAGCCCGCTTTCGATACGGCAGATGATCAGCCTTCGCGAGATCTGTTACGGATCGCCCGTTCCATTTCGCGGTTGGCGTCTTTCTCTGCTGCGGTATCTCTTTTGTCATGGAGCTGCTTGCCTTTGGCTATGGCAATTTCGCACTTCGCCCATCTTCCCTGCTTGATGTATATTTTCAGGGGTACGAGCGTAAGGCCTTTTTCTCTTGTTTTAGAGAGAAGTTTCCTTATCTCAGACTTGTGTACGAGAAGTTTCCTCGGTCTCATAGGTTCTTTGTTGTAGTAGCTTCCCTTTTCGTAGGGTGAGATGTGAACGTTGTAAAGCCATAATTCTCCGTTCTCTACCCTGGCGTATCCGTCCTTGAGGTTTACCTGGCCTTCTCTTATTGATTTGATCTCTGTTCCCGAAAGGACCAGTCCAGCTTCAAACGACTCTACTATGAAGTACTCGTGCCGAGCTTTACGGTTTTGTACAACGGTCTTATCTTCAGGCACAGAAATCACCTCACTTGTAGAGTGTATCAAATTGAACAGCATTAGTCAAATACGGAAAATTGCTGAAAAACAAAACCCTCGGCATTTGCCGGGGGCATTATTTCGAGATGGTCGGGGCGAGAAGAGTTGAACTTCCGACCTCCTGGTCCCGAACCAGGCGCGCTAACCAGACTGCGCTACGCCCCGGAAGCAGCGCAAATTATAGCATTGTAAATC
>JAAYEY010000005.1 GCA_012728505.1 Synergistaceae bacterium
GAAAGAAGGTTCATCCATAAAAACATAATGGACTCCGTCTGTTTCTCTGGGTCTTGGCAATCTGGTGGTACATGAGACCGAATATACGATGTTGTCCAGTTTTTCAAAGACTTTTTTGAGAACAGTCCCTTTGCCAACACCTGCCGGTCCGGAAAGAACATAAAACCTACCTCTCATTGTTTTTCTTCTTTGCCTTCCTCTTCTTTAAAACGACTGGTTATAGTCTCAGGCTGTATTGCAGACATTATCACATGCCTGCTGTCCATAACCAAAATGGCCCTGGTCTTACGGCCCTGAGTAACATCTACCAAAAGTCCGGCCTCCCTGGCCTCTTCTTTGAGCCTCTTTATCGGGGCCGAAGACGGGTTAATTATTGCAACTATCCTGTCAGCGACAACCATATTTCCAAAACCTGCGTGCACTAGTTTGTAATTCATTATCATCTACTCCAGATTCTGAATTTGTTCACGTATACGCTCAAGAGCGGCTTTCGATTCAACTGCAAGCCACCTGACCTCTGCGTCGGATATTTTGGAATCTAGGGTGTTGACTTCTCTGTTCATCTCCTGGACTATAAAATCAAGTTTACGCCCAGATGATTCTGTCTCTTCCCCTGTGCTCCTGAATTTTGCGATATGACTTTTCAAACGGGCAATTTCTTCAGATACATCCCATTTATCCGTCATTATTACTATCTCCTGCAGAAAGCGTGATTCTTCAAGGTTTCCTCCAAGAGAATCGAGCATCTCCGCTATCCTACCGCGCGTATTTTCGAAGGCTTTTTCCTTTGCAGGAAGCCAGCCTTCTTCTATAAGTGCAGAAAGTCTTTCAAGTTCTGTCAGATGAAAGAGGACCTCTTCTTTCAAATGGCCACCCTCGGTCTTCCTCATATCCTGCCAGGAACTGAGTCCCTTTTCTATTAATTCACTGAATGCTTTTTCTAATTCTTCTGCTTCAGCGCTGTCTTCAAATCTCGGCATATCAAGGACGCCGGGCAGCGTTACAACACTCTCAAGCTGAAGATCTTTTGCCTGTCCCAATGCTCGTTGTATATGCATAAGTTCTTCGCAATAGGATGTCAGGATCTCTTTGTTTATGCGTCCCTTCTTGAAGGAAGGCGCCCAAAGAATGTCCATTCTTACCTGTACCTTTCCTCTGCGGAAGCCACTGCGCAATTTTTGATGAAACCATGGTTCCCAACTTGAAAATTCTCTTGGGAGCCTTACGTAGATCTCCTGATATCTATGGTTAACGCTAGACATTTCTAAACTGACCGTGCCCCAGGATCTCTGAATCTGTGTTCTACTGAATCCCGTCATGCTAACATACATAAGATCACATCCTGTCTCTCTTTTGCTTTATTCCACGTTTGAGATTGCTGGTTTATCCTGACTGTTTTTAAATGTGTGTTTTTCTATCGTAGCCAGAAGTTCTTCGAACCCTTCGCCTGTCAGGGCACATACTCTAACGATTTCCTCGTCCATAGCTCTCAGTTCCATCGCGATAAAATCAGTTTCTGACCTAGCTTTATCTATTTTATTCAGTACAACTATCCTGGGCAGGTCTTCTGCCTCAAGCTCTATTAGGGTTTTTAGAACTATTTCCATATGGCCAATAGGATCTTTGTCCGATGAATCTATCACCAGCAGGAGCAGATTAGCGCTCGACACCTCTTCAAGGGTTGCTCTGAAAGCTGCAACAAGTTCAGGAGGCAGTTTCCGTATGAACCCTACAGTGTCAGAGAGCAGGAAACTACCACCCTCTCGAAAACTGATTTTCCTCACTACGGTGTCAAGTGTAGAGAAAAGCTGGTTTGCCACCAATATCCCGAAGTCTTTCGAAAGCGACCTCAGAAGGGTCGATTTACCGCTGTTAGTATAGCCCACTAAGGCAACTGTAAAAACTCTGTTTTTTTTGCGTCTATCTCTTCTGTCTCTTCTTCTTTTTTTGACTTCGTCCAATCGCAGTGTAATGCTTTTGATTCGTCTTTCAATCTTCCTTCTGTGCCTTTCAAATTCGGTCTCTCCCGGGCCTCTTGTACCTATACCCCCACCGGTTCTGGACATCTGGTGCCCGAGACCTTTAAGGCTAGGTATTTCGTACCTGTACTGAGCAAGTTCTACCTGAAGCTTGGCTTCAGAAGTGTGTGCCCTGCTTTCGAATATTTTCATAATTACAAAAGACCTGTCCCAAACGGTCATAGCTGTCAACTTTTGGAGGTTGCTCTTTTGCGTAGGGTTCAAGAAATCATCTATTACAAGCAGAGTCGCTTCTGATTTCAGGGCGAAGTCTTTTATCTCCTCAGCCTTGCCCGAACCAATGAAAGTAGAAGGATCAGGAGTGTTTCTCTTCTGTGTAACCCTAGCAACAGTAGGTATATTCAAATTTTCAAGCAACATTACCAGTTCATCAAGTGAAACTTCTGTATCGTCAGCAGCGCCAAAATCGACTCCACAGACTATGGCTTTTTTGGGCTTTATCGAAAGATCTATGCCCCTTTTCTGTCTACTCAATTTACTCTGGTTCCTCGCAGCTCTTCGGCTAAACTGACAATGACATCAGTCACCTGCTCTATGGACATATTAGTACTGTCGAGTATTACACAGCCAAGTGCAGGTCGGAGCGGTGCTATCTTCCTGTTCATGTCATAGAGATCGCGATCGTTGACATACTTGAGTATCTCCTCGTATTCCGCCTTCTCGCCTCGGGCCAACCTCTCCTTGTAACGGCGTTTCGCCCGCTCTGCTGCATCTGCTGTAAGAAAAATCTTAATATCTGCGTCGGGAAAAACCACAGTACCCATATCCCTGCCGTCTGCCACAAGTCCTTTGAGGGCTTGTTCTCTCTGAAGTCCTATCAGTGCATCCCGTACAGGTTTGAGGGCTGAATAGGAAGATACTGCAACATCAACGTCAGAGGTGCGTATCTCGTCAGTGACATCTCTTCCGTTGACAGCTATTCTGTCTTCCGAAAAAGAGACTGATATTCCTTCCAGTGCAGCCTCTATATTAGTCGTCTCACTGGGAGCGATATCCTCTTCTTTGAGCAGCCAGGTCACAGCCCTGTAGATAGCTCCTGTGTCAAGATAAGGAAGTCCCAGTTTTTCTGCTGCTATTTTTGCGACAGTACTCTTACCTGCGCCGGCAGGTCCATCTATCGTTATTAGAAGCGGACGGACCATTTTATCACTCATTACAAAACTCCCTCACATACCCATTTGCAATGCAAAAACATTTCGGGCCTGGTGGTGCGGACCGAAACTTTCACAAAGCGATATATCTTAAACTCTTATTATACTATCTTTCCATCCTTAATATAACTCCAAATTTCTTCCTTGGTGACTGAAATATAGCTGCCCGATATTAGCTCTTTAAGCTCCAACATGCCTATCCTTCGCCTTATCAACCTTCTGACATCAGTCCCGAGGGCGCGGGCCATTAGCCTTATCTCTCTCTTTATACCTTCTCCCAAAACCACTTCAAACCAGCATTGGAGGGGATCACGTCCAAGCCTGCGCACAGATATAGGTTTAATAAAGAGACCTTCTGCTTCGACCCCTTGTGTCCACTCTATAAGTTTTTCTTCAGACAATGGCCTTCTGAGTTCAACTTCATAGGTCTTGGTTATGCCCATGGATGGATGTATAAGTTCCTGAGAAAACATCCCGTCATTGGTAAGGATGATCAACCCTTCGCTCTCCCTGTCCAGTCTCCCTACCGGGAAGAGACGGTATTTGTCAAGCTCAGGAGGCAGGATGTCGATCACTGTCTGTTCTCTGCTATCTTCTACTGCACTTAGTATCCCGGAAGGTTTGTTAAAAATCAGATATTTCTGCTCTAAGGGCGAAATTTCTCTTCCTTCATAAATTACAACGTCTGTCTCTGCTACCTGTCTTCCGGGTTCAGTTACAGTCTCTCCGTTGATAGTGACTTTCCCTGCCACTACGTATTCTTCTACCTTTCGTCTTGCACCCACTCCGCACATTGCTAAATATCTGTTGAGTCTTACTGTTTTTTTATCGTCAGTCATCGTCGTCACCACCGTTTTCTAGGTTATCCGGTCCTTCATAAAGACCGGTTGTATTTTCATCTGGCTTGTAGTCCTTGAGTTCCTCAATGGTGGGCAGTGAGTTAATCCCCGCAAGGCCAAATATCTCCAAAAAGCGGTCAGTTGTTCTAAAAAGCAGCGGTGAACCTACGCTTTTTTTCCTGCCTGCGACTCTTACAAGGCCATGTTTTAAGAGAGTCTCTACCACCCTATCACACCTTACAGAGCGAATTTCTTCTATCTCAGATCGTGTAACAGGCTGATTGTATGCGATAACAGAAAGTGTCTCGAGTGCAGCTTTGCTTAGCCGCACTTTTTGCAGAGAGACAGTGTTTGAAAAGGCTTCTATCGTTTCCGCAAGGTCGGGAGATGTAGCCATCTGCCAGCCTCCCGAGGCAAATATAATGGTTAGACCATGCGACCTCTCATATACCTCTTTTAAAGTTTTTACGGCAGTTTCAACCCTACCGGTAGATAATCCCAGATATGATGCTATTTCTTGGCTCGAGATAGGCTGAGGAGATACAAAAAGCATGGCCTCTACCTGTCTCTCCAAAAGTCCCATCTCTTTATTTTCATTTGTATCAGACTGCTGCAAGAAAAACATCTCCCAACGTTTCTGACTGAGTTATCCTGATCATTCCCAAGCGTGACATTTCGAGCAAGGCAAGCAGTGTAACGATAAGTATTTTTTTATTTTTCTCCTCAAGAAGATCTCTGAGTGACAATTCTTTTTTTCTTATGGTGCGTAGAAGCTCTTCCATTCGCTCCTCTACCTGGCGTTCCTCGGGAATAGCATCAGGAATATCGTCCCATAGGGAATCTTCCCTTTGGTCAACACAAAACATTTTTTCATTGTATCTGTCCAGCATCTCCCACCAGAGAGATGCTAACCCGTATAAGTCTCCCAAGTCATAAAAAGGACTGCTATCCTCGTCTGCTATTCTGACGAAAGAACGTTCCCTCTTGCTTTGAAGCACCGCGAGATGAGCTGCGGAATTCCTATAAGGTCTGAAGACTTCGAGCATCCGTTTGATCTCTTCTTCGTCAGCAAACTGATCTTCCTCCGGCAGAAATTCATCCTCTTCAACTTCACGCTGGACTGGGAAAAGAGAGTGCACCTTTCTCAGCAACAATTTGCTGGCAAATGAAAAAAACTCAGCCATTTCATTCAGAGTTGTACGTTTGCTGTTTACAAGAAATTGGACATACTGAGTGATGACCTCTGTCAGATTAAGCTTGGCAGGATCCATCTCCCTACTTTCTACCAAGTGGCAGAGAAGGTCTAGCGGACCGGAGAAAGCTTCAAGCTGAACCTCGAAACCTTTCGGGTCTTCTTTTTCATTTATAGTTGGTGTTTCGTTCTGCTCTATCAATTTTGCTTAGTGAAGAAGGTTCATGGCTTTATATACATCTTCCATGGTTTTCTCAGCTACCGAGCGCGCTCGAGCTGCACCTGACTCGAGAATCTGCATCAGGTCGTCATTGCGCCCCTCGTAATAGGCACGGCGTTCCTGTATCGGTCCCATCACCTTCTCCAGATGTACCATCAGTTTCTTTTTACAGTCCACACACCCTATGCCGGCAGTCATGCATCCCTTGTGCAACTCAGACATCTCATCTGGGTCTTTGTTAAAAAATTTATGGATATCCCACACCGGACACTTCTCAGGTGTACCGGGATCTGTCCTTCTTTCACGTGCTGGGTCTGTCATCATAGTTCTTAGTTTTCCCCAAATAATTTTCATGTCATCAGCTATGTCAAGAGCATTACCATAAGACTTGCTCATTTTACGTCCGTCTGTACCGGGCATTTTGGCAGATGGGGTAAGCAACGTCTCCGGTTCTGGGAACACCTCTCCGTAGAAGTGGTTAAATCTTCTGACAACCTCTCTTGTAAGCTCAAGATGTGGCCCCTGGTCTTCTCCTACAGGGACTGCCCATGATTTGTAAAGCAAGATATCTCCTGCCATTAGGACTGGATATCCGAGGAATGCATATGTAGAAAGATCTTTGTTCTGTAGGTTGAGTATCTGCTCCTTGTAGGTGGGACAACGCTCTAGCCAGCCAAGCGGAGTTATCATTGAAAGGGCAAGGTGTATCTCTGCATGCTGTTTTACTTGAGACTGAATGAAAATTGAAGACTTCTCCGGATCTACTCCCACGGCAAGCCAGTCGAGCAGTATCTCTCGGCAGTTCCCCTTAATCTTGCTGCAATCTGCATAATCAGACATCATAGCGTGCCAGTCAACGATTCCCCAAAAACAATTATAATCGTTCTGAAGCTTGACCCAGTTGATCAATGCTCCTGCCATATGTCCGTAATGTAGTTTGCCCGTAGGCCTCATTCCGCTGAAAATCCTCTTTTTTTCTTCCATTCAATCCACTATCCCTTCTAAAAATACGCCGGCAATGCTTCATTATAAGTTATTAACTGTTGGCGAATCACGTTATCATTCATAGATATGAGCTTTACTGAACTTTTCACCTGTTGTTAAAAACTGCCAGGTGGAACATCTGGCGTGAAGCTGCAA
>JAAYEY010000064.1 GCA_012728505.1 Synergistaceae bacterium
CAATGATCGTATCGGAAATTATGTTTATCAAATCCGCACCTTTAGTTATTACAGGCAGACGGATACCTCTGGAAGCTGCTCCAACATAACGCATGTTATTTTTCCTCCCAAACAGGGTATATTCTCTTTGTGAATCAAACATCTATTTTACCACTTATAATATGGAGTTTTCCACTAGTGTCCAAGATAGGAAAACAAAGAAGTAAAACCTCCTGAATTAATAAGATGTTATTTAGTTACGATTCAAAAAATTCCCAAACAAAGCACGGCAACATAACAATGATAAAATGCATGAGCCTATTCAGTCAAATACTATCTGAGATTTCATCATTTTCTGTACGCTTTCCGCATCTTGTGATGGAACACGGTAATGACCATAATGCAAAGGAAACACATGGAAACCTTGCGTTGGATACGCTCCGGGAGCATCTCCACGGTACTTTGTGTGTTAGTATGTTTAAGTGTAAATGAGCATACAAAACAGCATTGCAAAACTAACCTCAGACGGGGGAAAGTATTGATGGATATAAAAGAGATTAACTGCATCAGAGTACATATAAAAGATAACGTGGTGACTCTGATCAGGGAAGTTTCGGCGAACGAAGAGATGAAAGGTAACGATGTCCCTCCCGGAATAAAATCCTTGTCTTCGCTACCGCTCGGCCATAAGGTCGCATTGGAGGAGATCGCCCCGGGGGAAAAGATTTTGAAGTACGGCGAAGTAATCGGTTATGCCTGTGAAATCATAAAACCAGGCGACCATGTCCATGTACATAATATCGTCAGCGGAAGAGGAAGGGGGGACCTGAAATGAAGTTTATGGGATATAAAAGACCTGACGGAAGTGTCGGGGTACGGAATCATGTCCTTGTCCTTTCATCCGTTGTTTGTGCGAACCATGTCTCTCAAAGGATCGCAGATGCGGTACCTGGCGCCGTAGCGTTTTGCCACAGCAACGGCGGCGGACTACTAGGAAAAGATATAGAGCAGACGCAGAGGACGCTGGATGGTATAGCAATTAATTCTAATGTTGCGGCGGTGCTTGTTGTAAGTCTTGGGTGCGAGGGTTCATCGGCGGAACGTATAGTGGAGAAGACAAAAGCATCGGGGCGCCCTGCAGCTCTTGTAAGGATACAGGAGTGCGGAGGCACGACAGCAACTATAAAAGCTGGGATAAATATTGTTCGCAATATGTATGAAAAGAGCATGGAACAGGAGAGGGAAGAGGCTGACATTAGCGACCTCTCGGTTTCGCTTGAGTGCGGCGGGTCTGACGCCACCTCTGGCATTAGTGCCAATCCACTTGTCGGCTGGGTCTCAGACAGGATGGTCGGCCTTGGCGCGACAGTGATACTGTCAGAAACTCCTGAAATGATAGGCGCTGAACACATACTATTCGGACGGACAGCTTCTCCTGAGGTCTCAAAAAAGGTCATAGATATAGTGAGGAGTGTTGAAGAAGGCGCTAATTTAATGAATGTCGACCTGAGGGGTACACAGCCGACACCGGGGAATATCGAGGGAGGACTTTCTACTATAGAGGAAAAATCGATGGGCTGCCTTGCCAAGGCCGGTTCTTCTGTGGTCATGGAGGTGGTCCGATATGCTGAGATCCCTAGTTCAAATGGGCTTGTGATCATGGACACACCCGGTTTTGACGTAGAGTCTGTGACAGGAATGGTTGCGGGAGGCTCGCAAGTGGTCCTCTTTACAACAGGCAGGGGCACTCCTGTAGGTTCGCCGATCGCACCGGTGATCAAAATAACAGGCAATCCTGATGTCGCTTCGTGGATGAGGGAAAATATCGATTTTGATGCAAGTACTGTCACAACCGGAGAAGAATCCCTTGAAAGAGCGGGAGAGAAGCTTTTCCAAAAACTGATCTCCGTTATTTCAGGTAATCTGACCTCTTCCGAGATTCTTGGCCATTCGGAGACCGGCATAACACGCATAGGGCCTAGTCTTTAATGTTATTAAGACTTATTTTTCCACAGACTTGCTATCGTTATTTTTTAAAATTAATCAAACGCGTCTAGAGAAAGAAAGGCACCAATAAGTACAATGTTTGTGTGAACAAAACGACGAGACCTTTTCCAAAAAAGAGCCAAGTTAAATTTTGAGCATGCCGCCTTCTGCAGCTGACGCGGCAAGTTTGGTATATATTCCAAGGATACCTTTAATTTCTTCCCGGTAAGGTCTCTCCCAATTTTTGAGACGCTCTCTTATATCTTCATCGGAAAGGGCAACATCTATTTTTTTATTTTTAACATCTATGGTTATTATGTCTCCGTCTTTTACAGCAGCTATAGGTCCTCCTTCTGCGGCTTCGGGAGAAATATGCCCAACAAAGCAGCCATTGTTCGTTCCCGAAAAACGCCCGTCAGTTATAAGTGCTGTCTTTTTTGCCAATCCCCGTCCGTAGAGCAGCTTCATTGCAAAATACATTTCTCTCATTCCGGGGCCGCCCTTCGGTCCTTCATAACGTATGACTATAACATCACCTTCTTTTATCTTCCCGGATAGTATAGCCTCGTTTGCTTCTTCCTCGCATTCAAAAACTCTTGCCGGTCCAGAGAAAAAATACATAGAAGGATCCATGGCAATGGGCTTAGTTATGCCGGTACCGGGAGCCAAGTTACCCCTGAGCACTGCAAGCCCCCCTGATCTACTGAAGGGGTCTTCCTTAGTGCGGATGACACGCCTGTCGAGACCAAACGGATTCAACCAGTTCTTCAAGTTTTCTCCAAGTTCTTTTCCTGTAACAGTAAGACATGAGAGGTCTATGTCCTCTATAAGTTCCTTCATGACCTGAGGGATGCCTCCGGCACGGTAAAAATCCTCCATGTCATACTTTGAAGCTGGGTTGACCATTGCTATAGAGGGTATCTTGTCACTCGCTCTGTCATAAATATTCATCATAGTCTCAGAATCAATGCCAATCTCGTTAGCAATAGCTGACAGGTGGATGAAAGTATTTGTAGAACCTCCTGTAGCCACCATTATCTTTGCAGCATTTTCAAGAGAATTTTTAGTGATAATACTGCGGGCTGTGATGCCCTCGTTGACAAGCTCAACGATTTTTCTACCTGTCTCTTCTGCCGCCCTAAGTCGGGCTGAGCTCGTCGCAGGTATGAGCGACGAACCTGTGATTGACATCCCCATGGACTCTGCTGCGCAGCCCATCGAGTTAGCAGTCCCATAATATGAGCATGAACCGCACGAAGGAGCCGCGTTTTCTTCCAAACGTAAAAGATCTTCTTTGCTTATAAGACCGGAACTTAACATGCCAACTGCTTCTGATACGGAAGTGGAATCACTTTTTCGTCCGTCAAATTCGATCCCTCCAGACATGGGGCCACCCACAACTAGTATTGCCGGTATGTCCAGTCTTGCGGCTGCCATTAGCATCCCAGGAACTATCTTGTCGCAGGAACCAAGCATTACTATCCCATCAAGCCTGTGCGCATGAACCATAGCCTCGATATCGAAAGCTATAAGGTCTCTTGTGAGAAGAATGTACTTCATTCCGATATGTCCGCACGCCTGGGCATCACAGGCTCCGATGACCCCAAACTCTACAGCCGCTCCACCAGCCCTGTATATGCCCTTTTTGACGAACTCTGCAACGCTTTTCAGGTTGTAATGACCGGGAACCAGTTCGTTCCATGAATTAGCGATACCTATAACTGGTCCTTTCAGATCGGAGTCGGAGAACCCCATAGATTTATAGAGCGCCCTGTTCTCAGTAAACATTATTTCTGAAAGTATTTCGGAACTTCTATACTTCATAGGGCCTCTTCACTCCAATCTAATATTTTTTATTTAAGGAAATAATCCTTCAATATATTGCTCTCGCTCTTTGCTATATGATCATAAAGTAATGAAGATAGTCCATTTGCATCCCGCTCACGCAGTTTTTCCAGTATCTCAAGGTGTTGGCCAATAGTCTCCTGTATATTAGCAAGCGACTGCGCTGAAAGTTTCTGGAAGCGTTTTATTTGTGCATGGTATGTCGTAATCATAGCGCCGATACGTTTGTTGGCAGCATATTTTGTTATTGTCATATGAAGAAGCAAGTCCATCTCCGAGACCTGGGAAAGAGAAATTTCTTTTGAGGCGGTAGTCTTTTTAAGTGATTCCCAGCCTCTTTCCATCTCGTCAATTTCTTCTTCAGGAATCCTGTTTACAGCAGACAAAGCAGCAAAGGGTTCAAGGAGCTTACGAATGTCGTATATTTCCTTTAGATCATCGAAGGATATTTCTGAAACAAAGGCTCCTTTTTGAGGGATTATCTTTACATACCCGTCCTGTTCAAGGCTGCGCAGAGCTTCACGAATAGGTGTCCTGCTAATGCCTATTTTACGGGCAAGCTGGTTTTCCGGTAGTTGCGCGCCCATTTTGATTTCTCTGGATTCAATTGCATCGCGGATCCATTGATATGCTTTTGTCGAACTGGCCTTTTCATTGTCATGCATAGAATGCACCCTCCAAGTATTTTTACTTAGTCTGTATACAGCAAACATACCTCTTTGTTATTAATTTGTCTATATATTTAATTAGCCAACGACTCTTTTTTACGGACATTCTTACTTTCTTAAAAAATTTGGCAGGAGCCAAATTACAGCTATTACTTGGTTTTATAATCCAATCGTTGACACAAGCAACGAAATGCATTGATACGCAGAAATATCAGACATCTTTTTAAAAAAGGCGATATCTAAGAAGAAAAAGATCAAAAAAATGATATAATAGCGCTGTGTATACAGAGACATACTTCTAACAGACAAATCTTATACCTAAAGGAAGGCGTAGCTGATGAGATACAACATACCTTACGGAGATAAGAAAGTATTTTTTGAAGCGCCAGAAAAGTCTGTCATTTTTTATGGAGAGATGGCCAAAATACCGGCTGTTAAAGACATTAAGAGAGCTCTCATATCTGCGCTAGAATCACCGATAGGAACTCTTCCACTCAGTAACTTAGCCAAAAACAAGGAAAATATTGTCATTTTAGTTGAGGACAACACGCGGAGTACGCCTCTAGATATAATCTTGCCAATCATCGTCGACTACTTAAACGAAACCGGCGTTCCGGACAGCGCAATAAGCTTCCTAACAGCTCCCGGTACTCACAGGTTGATGACAGATGAAGAAATACTCAAAAAACTGGGATCCAAAATAATAAAACGCTTTAAAGTAATACAACATGACGCCAATATTAGCGAAGACATGGAAGATCTTGGAACAGTACTTGCAGGTGACTATAAAATACCTGCCCACGTTAACCGCTATGCGCTTAAGGCAGACCTTCTCTTGGGAATAGGCAATATAGTTCCCCACTGCGACGCCGGTTATTCAGGAGGTGCAAAGATACTTCAGCCAGGGGTCTGTGATTTCGTTACAACATCCGCCACCCATGCAGCGGCAGGTTTCTGCCCTGATATACCTCTCGGAGTAGCTGACGGCAACCCATGCCGTCAGGGCATGGAAGAAGTTGCAAAAATCGCCGGACTGGACTTTATCGTCAACACTGTAAAAAATTACGAAGGTGATATAGTCGGGATATTTGCAGGAGACTTTATCAAAGCTCACAGAGAGGGGATAAAGCTTGCAGAAAAATCTTTCAAAATAACTGTACCTGAACCGGCAGACATCGTTATAGTAAGTTCTTCCCCCTCCGACATGGACTATTGGCAGGCCAGCAAAGGAATAAGCTGTGCATATTTTGCAGTTAAGAAGGGCGGAATTATCATATTTGCTTCTCCCTGCACCGAAGGACTTGCTCACAACCATCCACGCTTCAGAGAATGGCTCTCACTGCCTCTTGATGAAGTCCTCAGAGGGCTGCGAGCAGCTTCTCCCGAGGATGTGGAGGCTGACATGATTTCAGCTGTGCTTTCTGTGTGCAACTGCCGCGCAAGGGATAAATCTAAGATTTTTTCTGTCTCTGACGGTCTAACCGAAGAAGATCTTGCGGCGATGCAATACACATCATTCCCTACAGTTCAGGCTGCTCTTGACGAGGCAATGTCTTTGCTGCCTGAAGCTACCATAGGCATTATTCCAAAGGGCGGGATATCACTGCCTGTAATAGACAAATAAATAACATAAGAAAGGTGGTTGACTATGCTTCTTACAGATGAAGAAAAGCGGATACTCAACGGAGCCGAAGGTCCCGGAAAGCAGAAAGCAATGGAAATGCTTTATGCACTCGGGGTAACCTTCGATGCGGAAAGACTCATCCCTATAAAGCGCGCTCACGTAGCACTGAGCGGCCAGGAGGGTGATACTTATTGGTGTGAACTACTAGTCGAGGGGGGTGCTACTTGCGCTGTACCGCCAACTACTAACCCTTATTGGGATACTGATTATCTCACGAGATTTTTTGACGTTACAAAAGAAGAGCTTGATCTAGCAAACAGGACCGGAGACGCATACCGCAAGATAGGTGCCATACTTACTTACCATTGCGCTCCCGGTGTATGTTCTAACGTACCCTTTTTTGGTGAGCACATAGCATTCTCAGAATCAAGTGCTACTCCCTACGTAAACGGAGCGCTCGGCGCACGCTCAAACCGTGAATCATCCATCAGTGCGCTTGCAGCAGCAGTTATTGGCAAGACTCCGTATTACGGCTACCATATCGACGAGAACAGATACGGAGATCTACTTATAGAGGTCGACGCAGATTTGAACGAATGCTATGACTGGGGCATACTTGGCCACTGCGTTGGAGATATAGCCGGATCACTCAACCCCGTCCTTGTATTCAAAAACAAAGTCAACCCGAGCCAGGAAGATTTCCTATACTTCTCGGCAGAAGCAGCTACGAGTGGAGCGGTAGCAATGTTCCACATGGTAGGTATCACACCTGAAGCACCGACACTCGAAGCAGCATTCGGTGGCAAAAAAATACCTGCCCCTGAGGCAATTATAACAACAAAGACTTTAAAGGATCGAGAGGCAAAGCTTACAGAGGCCAAAGGTGACATCAACCTTGTAATGCTTGGCTGTCCCCACTACACCTACAATCAGCTTCTCGATGTGGCACGTCTTTTCTCGGGAAGAAAGGTAAGTCACAACACTTCCTTCTGGATACTCGCGGAATCAGGTGCGGTAGAACTTGCAGAACGTTCTCACCTTCGCCAGCAACTTGAGCTTTTGGGTGTCCGTATGGTTGGCAACACCTGCATTGACGAGCCCTGCTGGAAATCCTTTGAGGGTCATCTCGGCCTGACAGATTCTCCAAAATGCGCCTACTACAGGGAGCGTCGCGGGCAACCTTTCGCAATCCGTAGACTTTCTGAGTGCGTCGAGGCAGCAATAAAAGGGAGGATTGACTGATGTCTGAAAATATGAAATCCTACAAATGTCGAAAGATCGTTAAAGGAAGCGCCAGCGGAGAAGCTATCGTATCATCCGATGCAATGTGTTTCTACCTCACTGACCCCGAGACCGGCATAGTCATTGAAAGAAATCATGCAATCCATGGTAAAAGCATAGCGAACAAGATACTGGTGCTTAAATCGGGCAAGGGAAGCTCTGTTGTCCAGGTAGACGGGTTTTATCAGCTATGGGTCAAAAACAACCTACCTGCTGCAATAATACTGGTCGATGCTGAACCCGTCATAGTATCCTCTGCTGTCATGGTAGGATGCACGATGGTCGATCGCATGGAGGCTGACCCCTATAAAGCAATAGAAGACGGAGACTACGTAGAAGTCGATGCAGACAAAGGCGAAATTCGAGTAAAGAAAAAGAAATAGTTTAAACAATTAAGATAGGCTCGCCTCAAGCATGGCGTTTTCTATAATTAGCAACGAAGTAAAATTAAAAAGGGGGAAACAGCAATGAAAAAGTTTTTGTCAGTATTTATGGTTATAGCAATAGTGGCTATTTTTGCCGGTTCTGCTTTCGCAGCCCCGGAATACACCATCAAGGTCGGTTACATCGGATCTGATTCACACCCGACAATGAAGGCAATGAAAGAAGTCTTCGCGAAACAGGTTGAAGAAGGTTCAAAAGGAAAGATTAAAGTAGAACTTTATCCCAACGCACAACTCGGCGGCGACCGGGAACTAGCTGAAGGAGTACAGATGGGAACGATCCAGATGGCCATCCCTTCTTCCTCTCCGCTAGCAGGATTTGACAAGAGGATACAAGCTCTTGATCTGCCTTATCTCTTCACTACGAGAAAGGCCGCGTTTGATGCCGTTGACGGTATCCTCGGAGAGAAACTTAACGGCTACATGGCTGCTAAAGGGATTCTAATACTCGGCTACCAGGAAAACGGATTCCGCCATGTAACTAACAATAAAAAACCCATTAAATCCCCGGCAGACCTCAAAGGCCTCAAAATACGTACGATGGAGAACCCTATGCACCTCGCATTCTTCAAGGCGCTTGGAGCAAACCCAACACCAATGAGCTGGGGAGAACTTTACACCGCTCTGCAGCAGGGAACCGTTGATGCTCAGGAAAACCCTTACGCAATGATCGATGACGGAAAGTTCTACGAAGTCCAAAAGTATGTATCTGAGACGGGTCACGTATTCTCCTATGAGGTCCTTATTGCAAACAAAAAGTTTATCGATAAGCTTCCTGCGGATCTTAAAAAACTCGTAATCAAAGCTGCCAAGGATGCAACTGCAAAACAGCGTGAGCTTATGGAAAAAGAGGAAAGCTCATTTAAGGCGAAAGTAATTAAAGCCGGAATGAAAGCCAACACTCTGACCCCTGCAGAAAAGAAACCCTTTGTGGACGCGACAGCAAAGGTCTACCCAATGTTCGAAAAGGATCTAGGCAAAGATCTTATGGAGATAATCAAGAAAGTACAAAAGTAACATTTAACTTTGCATCACCGCTTCCGCTCTGAAGGGCGGAAGCGGCTCTTTTGCATTAAAAGGAGGTTGTAATTACGATGACGGTGAGCAAATTCCTTGATAATTTTGAGGAGTATTTTTGCGTTTGGGCCATGGTAATAATGACGGTAATAGTCTTTATTCAGGTCATAATGAGATATGTGTTTTCAAACTCGCTCTCTTGGAGTGAGGAGCTAGCACGCTTTGTTTTTTTGTGGCTTTCGTGGATGGGCGCCAGCTACGCTGTGAAAAAAAGAAGCCACTTCAGAGTCGAAATGTTCGCCAATATGATAAAGGGGAAAAACCGCATATATTTTGAATATATGATTTTAATAGTATGGTTTGTGTTTTGCTTCTTTCTAGCTTGGCAGGGAACGTTGCTCCTTATATTCCTTCAGGAAACAGGGCAGGAGTCAGCGGCTATGCGTATACCCATGACATGGCCTTACGCTTCGGTGCCTGTAGGATCCGCTTTGATGTGCCTCCGGCTTGTAGTAGAACTGTACAAGCTGAACAAAGATGGGCTACCTGCCCCTTTGAGTCCAGCGGCAGAGATAGTTGAGTAGGGAGGCTATATCATGGAAGCAGTAATTCTATTCTCTCTCCTAATAATCACAATTGTTCTAAGCATACCCATCGGTATAACGCTTGGAATCTCAACAGCCATCGCTATGTGGCTTACATCAGATATTCCTATTATTATGCTGGCACAGAAATCTGTAACAGGACTGGATTCCTTTCCTTTACTAGCCATACCGTTCTTCATCCTAGCCGGGGCGCTGATGTGCAACGGAGGCATTTCTCGCCGCTTGGTAGCTTTGGCGGAAAGCCTTGTCGGCTTCATAGTCGGAGGCCTTGCAATGGTAACCGTCCTCGCCTGCATGTTTTTTGCAGCGATTTCCGGCTCCGGTCCCGCTACTGTCTCAGCTATCGGCTCCTTTATGATCCCTGCAATGAAGGAAAAGAAATATCACGGTGGATTTGCAGCGGCGATTACCGCGGCTGCAGGAACGATAGGAGTTATCATCCCCCCCAGCATTCCTTTTGTCATTTACTGTGTGGTGGCACAATGTTCAATCGGCGATATGTTTATAGCAGGCATAATTCCAGGAATCATAATAGGTGTCGCTTTGATGACCGTCTGTTACTGTACTGCAAAGAAACGTAATTACCTCACTATGACTGAGCGTCCAAAATTCTCAGAAATTGCCAAAGCTTTTAAGGAATCTTTCTGGGCATTGCTTGTTCCGGTTATAATCCTTGGGGGCATTTACGGTGGCATTTTTACACCTACTGAGGCAGCTGTTGTAGCAGTTGTTTACTCAGTATTAATAGGCAAATTTATTTATCATGAGCTCGACATGAAAGTACTCTACGAATGTCTTAAATCTACAGCACTCATCAACGGTGCTACCTCCTTTTTGATTGGACTTTCCATGGCATTTGCCAGCTACCTTGCGATGGCTCAGATACCAGCCAAAATAGCAGCATGGCTTACAACCTTCGTTGACAGTCCTTTCCTGCTCCTAATGATAATCAACGTTTTCCTGCTCGTTATAGGGTGCTTCGTAGATAACATAGCTGCTGTTATCATCCTCACGCCTATCCTGCTTCCAGTCGTTAAGCTGATTGGTATCGACCCAATACACTTCGGACTGATAATCACCGTCAACCTTGCATGCGGCTTTATTTCACCGCCATACGGCATCAACCTCTTCGTAGCCTCTGCAATATCGGGCGAGAGTATTGAGAACATTTCTAGAGAAATCATACCTGCCTTTATTGCTATGGTTGGATGTCTACTGCTCTTTACCTATTTCCCTATATTCTCAATGGGACTGCTCCAATTGATAAGATAACAGAGACAACAATCAGAGAATGATTTGTAAAAAGCGGCCAGCAAATTAACGTCTGCCGCTTTTTTAACATATTATTCCAATTCCTTAATTGATAAAAAAATGATATATTAAAGCGGTATCAAGTAAGGAGATGGAACGATGCACCCTATTATCTTTCAACACTCTTTTATTACCCTCCGAACGAGCTATCTTTTATGGTTTGTAGCTGTCTCCGTCTTTATGTTCTGGACTCGTTCA
>JAAYEY010000065.1 GCA_012728505.1 Synergistaceae bacterium
CTGCTCTCGAAGATAGAGTATGAAAGTCCAGCAGCGATTGCTATCGGGCCCGAAGGCGATTGGACTGATTCAGAAGTAAAGTTTTTATTAGACAACAATTTTAGGCCGGTAAGCCTTGGGAAAAAAATCCTTAGGGCCAGCACAGCAGTAGCAGTATCCTGCGGCTGGTTCTCATTGAACTGAGTGACGTGAAGAATTGATTCAATTAAAAGAGAAAAAATATTCGATCCACATACAGGGTTGCAGAACAAATCAGTACGAAGGAGAAGCTATCGCTGCCTTATTGGAAAAAGCAGGAGCGACCTGTTCTTTTGACGTTCCTGATGTTTCTGTTGTCGTCAGCTGTACTGTAACAGGGGCAGCAGACAGTAAATGCCGAAAGCTAATACGTAAATTAAGAAGGGAAAGCCCCGCTTCGCTCATAATTGCATGCGGATGTTATGCCCAGAATATGTCCAGCTCGCAGAGAGAAGCCCTGGGCGTAGATATTGTAGTTGGGAACCGTATGAAATACAGAATCCCGCAGCTTGCCTCAGAGTGGTTTTCTAACAATGAAAAAAGAACAGGATTATCTGTATTAGATGACGATATAATGAATACTGACAAATGGGACCCGTTGCTTCTGGACAGGCCCAGACTTCATACGAGGGCTTTTCTTAAGATTCAAGATGGATGCCATCATTTCTGTAGCTATTGCATAATTCCATATGTCAGAGGCAAACCTGTTTCTAGGAGTATGGACGATGCCCTTTCAGAGGCAGAGAGAATTGTTGGTTCTGGATGCCCGGAGATAGTACTGACCGGTGTTCACTTGGGATTATATGAAGACCTGCCTCTTCTGGTGAGAAAGATTGGTTCCATTCACGGACTGAAAAGGCTGAGGTTTGGGTCTATCGAACCATTTGCAGTTGACGATAAACTCCTAGGTGCTCTAGCACAAACGGAGACATTCTGTCCCCATCTTCACCTTCCACTTCAAAGCGGCGACGATGGAGTTTTGTCAAAGATGAGAAGGGGCTACACTGCTGAGAAGTTTAGGAAAATCACTGACAATATCAGACATGTGCTAGGAGATAAGATTCACCTCAGTACAGATCTTATGGTTGGTTTCCCGACTGAAGACGACACTGCATTTGAAAATAGCCTGCGATTTATAAATGATATATCTTTTGGCAAGATTCATGTTTTCAATTATTCCCCAAGGAAAGGCACAGAAGCTGCTTTGATGGCTAGGCCTCCTGAAAAAGAGGTCAAAGAACGGGTCAAAAAAGCCCATCTTGCAGCAGACAGACTACTTAAAGAATACTGTTCAAAGTGGATTGGTAAAAAGGTAGATGTCCTTGTAGAGGATAAACAGGAAAATTTTATAAAAGGCTTGACACGAAATTATATAAAGTCGGCAGTTTTTGGGCAAGACGCTCAAATAGGCGAAGAAATTCAAGTAAATACCGAAAGATACGAAAACGGAGTTTTATTCTCGGGAATTGGAACGAATAACTTTTCAGATAAAGATGAATTCCCGGATTTTTTGTAAGGACCGCTTGTATCGAATTAAATAGTACGATACAATAAGATTGTGTTTATCCCCCACTGCACATATGTTTTTATGTTTTGTGAGTGGCTGAGAAAGGGGGGGAATGTAGATGACCACCGTAACGAGACGAGATAATGAGTCGATCGAAGATGCGCTTAAGCGTTTTAAGCGTGAACTTCGTAAGGTGGGCGTGCTTCGTGAAGCGAAAAAACACGAGCATTACGAAAAACCCAGCGAAATCAAGAAACGTAAGAAGGCTGAGATGGCCCGAAACAAAGGCAGGAAGGCCGATTACTAGTTATGACAGATCTTGTGCTTAGGATTCAGAACGATATGGTCGATGCAATGAAAAAGAGAGATGAACTAAAACTCTCTGCTCTTAGGATGCTTAAAGCTGCGATACAGATGGCTCAGATCGAAAAAGGCAGGGACCTCTCTCTCTCTGAAGATGAGGTCCTTGTTATTGTCCGTAGGCTTATCAAACAGCGTAGCGAAGCAGCGGAGATGTACAGTTCCGGTGGTGCTCAAGACAGAGCTGAAATAGAGCTTGAAGAGGCAAAGATACTTGGCTCTTACCAACCCGAACAGCTTTCAGACGAAGAGATCGAAAAAATAGTAATAGATATTTTATCCCTTGTGGGAGCTTCAGGCCCGAAAGATATGGGCAAAGTTATGGGTAAAACAGTAGCTGCTGTTAAAGGCCGTGCAGATGGTGAAAGAATTAAAAAAATAGTTTTGAAACACCTTTCTCCAAAAGCATAACCCATATGAACAAATTAAGAATGCCGGACTTCTGTTCGGCATTCTTTCGTTCACAGGGTGTGATATATTTTGAAAAACAGACAACAGTCTTTTGGGCTTATTTACCGAAAGGAGCGAAAAATCGATGAAGACATATAAAATTGCGCTTGTCCCCGGTCCGGTTAGAGTACCTAAAAAATTCAGAGAATCATATCTTACGGATTTTGGGAGTTCAGATTTAGAAAAAGATTTCTATGACCTGCTGAAGGATAATCAGACACTACTAAGGAAAGTCCTAAAAACTGAGAACAGTATAACTATTCAATCAGGAGAGGGCATGCTGGTGCTCTGGGGCGCCCTTAAAAGCACCTTGAAACCGTTAGACAGAGTCCTGACTCTATCAAACGGTCTTTTTGGGCATGGTCTTGGTGAAATGGCAGAGTCCCTAGGCGCAGAAGTAAGATACATTGAAGCTGAAGAAGGAATGTTTGTTGACAAAGAGGTTCTCAAAAAGGAAATTGCTTCCTTTTGTCCATATATGGTCACAGCAGTTCATTGCGAAACTCCAAGTGGTCTCCTTAACCCCATAGAAGATATAGCTCCAATAATCAGGCAGAGCGGATCTCTCTTCTGTGTCGATTTTGTTGCGAGTGCTGGTGGCGCTGATGTAAGAGTAGATGAGTGGGGGATAGACCTTGGGTTGCTCGGTAGCCAGAAATGCCTTTCACTCCTTCCGGACCTCTCTGTACTCACTATGAGCAATGCAGCATGGAAAGCTGCTGAAAGAGTTAATTATGCCGGATACGATGCAGTGCTTCCATGGAGAGACGCAGAGGAAAAGCTAGAAATGCCGTGCACCCACAACTGGCATGCGAATGCTGCCTTGAACCTATCTCTTAGATCCTTGCTCGAAGAAGGCCTAGAAAATTCTTTCAGTAGACATAAAGAAGTAGCAGAATACTGCCGCTCAAGAATCTTATCGATGGGGCTTAAGCTCTACGCGAAAGAAATCGAGCTGGCCTCACCAACAGTGACCGCAGTAAAAATTCCTTCAGGGTGGACCTGGTGCGAACTGGATGAGTCACTTAGAGAGTATGGAATGGCTGTAGGAGGTAGCTACGGGCTTCTTGCAGGTAAGGTGTTTAGGATAGGCCACATGGGATCACAGGCAGACATGGAACTGGTTAAAGAAGGCATGGATATCCTTGAAGAAGTGTTGAACAAATAAAATAAAACCTAATATATGCTTGTTAAATATGCTAAAAACGGGCTTGTAACGGGCCCGTTTTTAGTTATTTGACAGGTAATTTTGTTTTAATTTACTTGTTAAAATCAGATGTAAATTTAATTATTTTGCATTCTCAATCACCATATATAGTGTTATACTTAAAAAACGATTACATATAGTGTTAGGAGAGATGTTTATGCGCTGTCCTGTTTGTGGTGCGCTTGAGACAAGGGTAATTGAAACACGGAGCACCGATGAGAGTAGGGTCAACCGGAGAAGGCGCGAATGTCCTGAATGCCAGAATCGATTTACCACTTATGAGAGGCTTGAAGAAAAGAATTATCTTTGGGTGGTAAAGAAAGATGGCAGCAGGGAGGCTTTTGATAGAGGGAAACTGATGAAGGGACTTCAGAGGGCTTGTGAAAAACTTGCGGTTCCTCTTGATAGGATAGAAGAGGCCGTTGCAATTATTGAGGATAAAGTTCGAGGCAGGGGGCAAGGGGAAGTTCCAACTTCTCTGGTAGGCGAATACGCTGCGGAAGAACTGAGGAAGATAGATAAAGTCGCTTATGTCAGGTTCGCGTCAGTTTACAGAGAATTCACAGATATCTCCAACTTTACCAATGAAATAGCAAAATTACTGGAGGACAAGGAGGCACATCGTAATGGCAAATGAGGCCTTACATGAATCGGGAACATATTTTGGCAAGCAGGGAAAACTTTTTGAAAAGCAGGGTGAATCGACAGACCTTGCACTGATGGTTGATGCTCTGGCCCAGGAGGAAAGCACGCCTTGGGATGCCAGCAGGATACGAGATGCACTGATAATCGAAACCGGAGTTGACCCAGCAACGGCTGAAGGAATAGCTCTGGAAGTTGAAGATGAGCTTCTGAGATATGAGAGAGGCCATGTCACGACTAC
>JAAYEY010000066.1 GCA_012728505.1 Synergistaceae bacterium
AGTATACTTGCGATAGTCATATTACATTCCTCCTTTTTTACAATCATTATTATGTATCAGTAAAATATCACATTAAAGCTTTGTTGTCATTATTTTACGAAATAGGGTTGTTATTCAGTCGTATCTTAAGTACAATGCGTTCGTTGAAGAAGAACCAAAAATCAACAAACAAAGGAGATATTCCTGTTGCAAAAAAAGAGCAAAAATTCTTTTTCTGAATTTCTCAAACGTAAGAACGTAGAGTTATCTTTCAAGAGATACTTTGTTGACGCCCTCGGAGCCATGGGAGTCGGTCTTTTTTGTTCCCTTATTACAGGCCTTATTCTAAAGACTATCGGAACAAAAGCCGGAATACCTATCCTAGTGGAGTTCGGAGGACTGGCAAGTGCAATGACCGGGCCTGCGATAGCCGTAGCAATCGCTCAGGCTCTTAAAGCTCCTCCAATGGTAATTTTTTCATGCGTGGCTGTCGGATTCGCGGGAAATACATGGGGAGGTCCGGTCGGGGCTTTTGTAGGTGCAATCGTAGCAGCTGAAATCGGTAAAATAATCTCCAAGGAGACAAATATAGATATTATTGCTACACCCTCGGGAACCATTATAGCCGGAATGACAGTAGCAAAGCTCGCAGGCCCTCCTATCAGCGCTTTAATGACCGGTCTTGGAGTAATCATAATGAACGCTACAGAACTTCAGCCCGGACCAATGGGCGCAGTAGTATCAATGATAATGGGAATGATACTTACTCTTCCTATTTCAAGCGCCGCTATCGCAGTAGCCCTCAATCTTTCCGGTCTTGCTGCGGGTGCTGCGACAGTCGGATGTTCCACGCAGATGGTAGGGTTTGCTGTAATGAGCTACAGAGAAAACCATGTTTCGGGACTGCTCTCTATTGGATTGGGCACATCTATGCTACAGATGCCCAACATTGTGAGACATCCTATGATATGGGTCCCCCCAACACTTGCCAGTCTCATCCTCGGCCCTATATCGACACTCGTCTTCAAGATGAAAAACGTTCCCACCGGTGCAGGTATGGGTACGAGCGGTTTTGTCGGACAGTTCGGCGCAATAGACGCAATGGGAAGCAGTCCCGCTGTCCTCATGCAGATTGGTTTGATGCATTTTCTACTGCCGGCTATCACGACCCTTATAATAGCTGAGATAATGAGAAAAATGGGATTGATCAAGCCCGGAGAGATGAAACTCGAGCTATAAACCTCAGAAATCTCGCATAACCTCAAACGACATTCAGCTGAAATTATAAAATAAGTTTAACAACGACAGGGGCTTAAGCCCCTGTCGTTGTTATGAGGAGTATAATTACCGTGTTGCTTCGAGCTATTGTTCATTAATTTCACATGACTTCATGGAGGTACTGAGAAATGGCTCACAACCACACACACGGATCTCAATACTCAAGACTTACAGAGAGGCTTAACAGATTTCCACAGGGAGCGCCGGCATCCAAACTTCTTTTTGACATTCTTAAAATATTGATGACCGAAAAAGAGGCCGGACTTATGGCTCAACTCCCGATAAAACCATTCAAGGTGGGGCAGGCGGCAGAAATATGGAAACTCACTGAAAATGAAGCTCACAAGGTCCTAGATGAGCTTGCTAAAAGAGCAATATTAGTCGACATCGAGCAAAACGGAGAACAAATATACGCCGTTCCTCCTCCAATGGCCGGTTTCTTCGAATTCTCCCTCATGAGAGTAAGAGAAGACATCGATCAAAAAGCCCTTAGCGAGCTTTTTCACCAGTACATCTCAACTGAAGAAGATTTTATGAGAGACCTTGTCTGCGGTGGTGATACTCAGATGGGGAAGATATTCCCCCAAGAACCACAAATTCCTGAAGAATACGCCCTTCATGTGCTCGATTACGAACGCGCAACAAACGTCATTGAAACAGCTTCACACATTGGCATAAGCATGTGCTATTGCCGGCATAAGGCTCTTCACAATGGGACCGCATGTGATGCACCAATGGATATTTGCATGACCTTCAACACTAGCGCAGCCACCTTGATAAAACACGGCCATGCTCGTCAAGTCGACGTCTCTGAGTGCAAGGACTTGCTCCGGCATGCATATGAACACGATCTCGTGCAGTTCGGCGAAAACGTCCGCAAGAACGTAAATTTTATATGCAACTGTTGTTCCTGCTGCTGTGAAGCGCTTTTGGCAATAAGACGCTTCGGAGTCGCACAGAC
>JAAYEY010000067.1 GCA_012728505.1 Synergistaceae bacterium
GAGATATTCAATGATATATTCGAATCAGTTAAAATTGCTCCGACAGCCTCCAACAAACAGCCTGTCCGTTGGGTAGTATCGGCAGATCCGGAAAAAACAAAAGAGATAACGAACTTGATACTTTGCTGGATGAGAGAAGAAATATTTAAAAATCCAACGTCTCGGATATCCTTGATAGGAGCAGGAATGATAGCTAAGGCCAAGGTCGGAGAGGACGGTCTTTTAAGAGGCGCACCTCATGTTGCAATAGCTGTCGTGCCAAAAGAGTATGGTTGGCCCGAAGACGGATCTATAGCCCTTACCTATCTTGAGCTTGTGGCTCATGCCCATGGCATCGGAGCTTGTTGGGGTGGATTTCTGACAGCTGCAATAAGAAACTTTCAAGGTTTGAGAGATTATCTTGGTATAAGCGAAGATGAACACGTATGTGGGGCCCAGATGCTCGGCTACCCTCTCACCAGCGCCACAAGACAGTTCCCTACAAGAAAACCGCAAAATATTACATGGATCAAATAAATAAAAAAAAGCCTTTAAATATTGGGCTTCTCGCTCACGTCGATGCAGGTAAAACTACACTGACTGAGCGGATGCTTTACCTTTCTGGCTCGGTGAGCAAGGTAGGGCGTGTAGATGAAGGAAGCACCCACACAGATTTGATGGAGCCAATGAACAGGTACAGGGTCACTTATCCAGAGGAAATGACAGGAAGAATAATCAGTGAAATAATTGGGATGAGGGGAACTTTCGACTCTCCCTCGATCAGAAAAGGCCTTGCTGTTATTGAGTGCAGGGCGCCGGTAGCCGAATCTGTCGGTTTTCCTGCAAGAATATCATCTATAACCCTAGGACGGGGCGTAATGAACGCATATTTTGACGGATACGAGATATGTCCTCTTAATGAAGGAAAGGAAACGCCTTTTAGAGGTGTCAGCCCTGCAGATATCGATAAATACATTCTGCATAAAAGAGGAGCAATCGGTTAAATTTATGTCGTATAATGGTTGAGCGTTGGCTTCAAGTATTCTGGATCTATCGGAATAGACAATGAACTTGGGGGGTATTAGCGATGACACAAAAAGACTACACTCTTGCGTCTACTTTGAGGGTACGATACAGCGAAACGGACCAGATGGGGGTAGTTTATTACGCTAACTATCTTGACTGGTTTGAGGTCGCCCGTACGGAGTTCTGCCGTCAAATGGGTATACCTTACACAAAATGGGAGGAAGATGGCCTTATTTTGCCTGTAGTTGAGAGCCATTGCCGCTATAAACATCCCGCTCGTTATGACGACCAGGTACAACTTTGGTGCAGGATAACAGATGTCAAAATATATACAGTAACATTTGGATACAGGCTCCTTAGGGCTTCGGACTACAAGCTCATAGCCGAGGGCTGGACAAAACATGGATGCACAAACTGTGAAGGCAAGCTCTACAAGTCGGAACATCCTTTTTATAACTGGGTAGTATCAAATAAAGAAAAAAACGGCTTTAAAGGATAAAACACTATAAGAAAAAACAGGGGTTTTACACTCATAGAACTTCTTGTCGTTATGGTAATCATGGCATTGATGGCAGGATCCGTTGGTTTTATCTTTAATGAGACCAGTAATGGCGACAAAGAGATAAGGGAAGAGGCAGATAATCTAGCTCTCTGGTTTATGGACAGGATGTCAAGGGCACAGGTTGAAGAATGCTGTTTCAAACTTTCCATGTCTAAGATAGGAAGCAGAAACACCTCCTTCCGACTGACATGGCAAGGAGGAACTCAGCATGGTAAAACTGAGATTTATGAATCTTCAAGAGCTAGGATATATCCTCTGACAGGAGATCTTTCGAAGTCCCGCATATTTGACGGAGAATGGAGTTCTCTGACCCCTGCCCTTACTGTAGACGTTAAACCGCAGCCTCCTCATGACGGAAAACCACTCTATGTTGTTGTTTCCGGAGCTGGGTATGTGACGGTAGTAAATAAAATAAACTGAGTTGCTTAGGATGTGTTCTTTTGGAAGAGAAAAAATCTTGGCATAACGAAATAGATTTCAGATGTTCATTCGGGATGTGGCCTTTTAGAAAAACTTTTGAAATTGCTCCTGGTGGTTTCAGCTGGTGTGGAGAGCTTTACCCACTGCGATTCATAACAAGACTTAGATGGGGAGTAGACCTTAGGAGAGGTGGTGTCTTTCCGAAAAGGGTATATAGGACTATGTTCGGAACATCCGATAAAGAATTTATCATCAAGACTAAACAGAAAGATTTTTATGAACACCTTACTGATAGGCTTTGGAAAGCTGTAGGTAAGCGTCTTCTCTCAGAAATGTTGGAGGGACTTGCCAAGGGCGAGAAGTTTGCATTTGGTGATTTTACAGTGGAAGACGAAGGTATTACCGTAACAACAAAAAATGCATTCTCCTCTGCAGTGCAGAGTTATTACACATGGGACAAACTGCGGTGGGGTATAGTCAACGGAAGTCTCTGTTTTGCTGAATCAGGTGACTCAGGTAAAAATCTAGCGAGTTCCTCCTTTTTATGGGTAGACAACGCCCATGTATTAAATGTTGCAATGGGACTTCTTCAGAGCAGTAAAAATAAAAAGAAGCTTAGTTCCGCTAAGTTTTAAATATTCTTAAAAATAAAACATGAGAAGGCCGGGAACTTTAAAGTTCTCGGCCTTCTCATTAAAGTGTTTCGCTGTTATTTCTTGTTGTGTTATTTAGAGCTTGAATTTACTGAATTCTTCTCTCATGCCTTTTACCGCTGCTGCAAGAGCATCGGGTTCAAGGACCATTTCCATCATAGAAATCTGTTCTTCCCACTGTGCTTCATTGCATTCTGAACGTATATCTTCATCAAAAACGTGGTATACCGCGAGTCCCAACGAGACTCCCGCAAGTGGTCCTGCAAAAGTAGGGTCGCCGTTTGCTACGGTTTCGGCATAAATCTCTGCGCCTTCCGCATCAGAAGAACCTAGTATCACTACACAGTTCTCGGCTCCGTACTTTTCAGCGGCATCTATGATGCGCTGTTGGTTCTGCAGGTCCATTGCTCCTGCCGCGGTTCAGACAAAGCACTCGGTAGCAGAAAATAC
>JAAYEY010000068.1 GCA_012728505.1 Synergistaceae bacterium
ACTTCTAGGAGGCTCGAGTATTCTTCATTTTCTAGATAGTTTCCGTCGAAGCAGGCGGTGCATATTTCTGATGCTGGAAGTCCTATCGCGTCTCTAAGTTGATCGCAAGTCAGGTACTCCAGCGAATCTGCTTTCATTTTTCGGGATAGAGTCGGAATGTCCATCTGTGCTGCGGCGAGTTCGTCTGTACTCGGAGTGTCTATTCCGTAATAACAGGGAAAACATATTGGGGGAGATGCTATGCGCAGGTTGACTTTTTTTGCGCCGTTCTCCCTTAACATGGATACGATCATTTCGGCAGTTGTCCCCCTGACCAGCGAATCGTCTACCACGACAACCTCTTTGTCCCTGAAGACAGTTTGCTGAGGGTTAAGTTTTATCTTAACTCCGATGTCCCTAACTAACTGAGTCGGCTGTATGAAAGTTCTACCAACGTATCTGTTTCTCACGATCCCCATTTCGAAAGGAAGGCATGCTTTTTGCGCAAACCCAAGAGCAGCCAGAGTCCCGCTGTCAGGCATGCCAGTAACCATAGAATTTCCGGGGACGTTTGATTCGGCGAGTTTGGCACCAAGTTCTTTTCTGGTTTTGTAGACAGACCTACCGTCTATAACACTGTCTGGACGCGCGAAATATACATATTCAAAAGAACAGTGGCACTTTCTTGACCCACCGAGAGGTAGTTTTCGGGAGATAATACCCCTTTTGTCGATTACCAGTACCTCTCCCGGCTCAACATCTCGGATTATCTCTGCTCCAAGTATGTCAAGCGCACATGATTCAGATGCCACATAAACGGTATCTCCCTTTCGTCCGATTATTAAAGGTCTAAAGCCCCACGGATCCCTTGCTGCTATAAGGCATCCGTCAAAGAGGACAGCAAGGCTGTATGCTCCCGTTACCTTTGCTAGCGATTTTTCAAGGGCTTCAAGCTGTACAACGCCGGGTTGATGAGCCATAAGTTGCAATATAGTCTCTGTGTCGGAAGATGTATGGAATATGGCTCCTCTATTTTCAAGATAGCCGGTTAGTCCCTGGGCGTTTGTCAGATTGCCGTTATGAGCTATTGCGACAGGCCCCTGCGAATAGTTGGCGCCTATAGGCTGACAATCCTCAATCGGGGTCTCTGTTGACGTCGCGTGTTTTACGTGACCTATGGCAGTTTCGGCATGAATCTGGGAAAGGCAGTTTTGACTAATCGCTTCGTGGACCAGTCCTTTACCCTTTTTGATATTGACGGCGCCTTCCTCAATCCAGGCTATCCCAGCAGAAAGCTGGCCTCTGTGCTGAAGAGCACAAAGACCAAGATAGACATCCTCCAGTACTGACGCGCCATTTATGCTGTAAGCGCCGAAAACTCCGGACATTTTTAGGAATTGCCCTCAGTGAAGGCCTTTTTAAGTATTGTTAGAGGGATATTAAAGAAACCCTCCCATTTAAAAGCGTCTCCACTAACTGTTCCTATCTTAACAAAGGGGAATCCCCCCCACATCTTTTCGAATGTTTCTTTGTTAGCATCAGGCACTGCATAAATCGCACGAGCTCCGCCCTCTGAGAATAGGACTTCTTCATTGGAGCTGGAGGGTGCGAAATCTATACAAAAACCTTTGTCGGAAGCTATGGCTTCGTTCGCAAGAGCTGCTGCTAGACCTCCGCCAGCTATAGCTCGTGCTGAAGAGGCTATACCATCTGCGGCAGTCTTTAATGCCCTCTCTCTGAAAGCTTTTTCCTTTTTGTGATTAGGCTCGACTGTTTTGCCCGATGGCTTTCCCTCTTTCATGACCTGGTAGCGAGAAGCTCCCAGAGAACCACAAAGGTCTCCTACAAGGTAGAGAGAGTCGCCGGTCATTGCATTTCCGGAGACGAGACGTTTGCGTCTGTCTATAAGAAGTCCGGCTGTAACTACCAGAGGGGTCGGTTGTATCTGCCCGCTTGCAGTTTCGTTGTAGAGACTTACGTTGCCGGATACTACCGGACAGTCAAGACTACGGCATGTATCAGCAAGACCCTTTATACATTGTTCAAGTTCGTAGAATTTCTCTGGGGCTTCAGGGGATGCAAAGTTAAGACAGTTTGTCATACCTAGTACTTCTGCTCCCGCGATCCAGAGACCCCTCAGAGAGAGCGCCATTGTCTCTGCAGCTCCCATGTAAGGATCTGTCCAGCATTTATTTGGTTCTGCTTCCATAGTAAGGAGACAGGCCCTGTCTGTATCGGGCACTTCGACAACTGCAACCGGGTTTCCCGGTCCTGCTATTGTATGGAGTTGGACCATCGAGTCATACTGTTCCCAGATCTCATGCTTGCTTCTTCCGTTGGCGCAGCTGATGACTGAAAGAAGATCTTTACCGGGATTGTTACATATAAGATTAGAACTGTTGAGAGATGCTCTTTCCTCCATATTTGCAGGTTCTGCAGATGGCCAGAATATTTCAGGAGCATCTCCGAGGATCGATGTAGGAAGGTCTGCTATAAGCTCTCCTTTATCGTAGATTCTGTATCTGTCTGGGTCAGTCATGACGCCGACTACCGCGCAGTCAAGATCGTAATGAGCGGCCATCGTGAATACCTGTTCTAGGTTTTCAGTTTCGACTATCAGCAACATACGTTCCTGTGACTCTGAAAGGAATATTTCCCATGGAGCCATACCTTCTTCTCGAAGGGGAATGTTTTCTACAGTAATGTCTATTCCGCATCCGCTCTTATGGGCTATTTCGCTTGAGGAAGATAGGATGCCCGCTGCTCCCATGTCTTGCATAGATGCGATAAGTTTTTCGGAAAGCAAGTCCATGCAGCAATCAATAAGTAGTTTTTCTTCAAAGGGGTCGCCTATCTGTATCTGAGGCTTGCTCGACTTGGCGTTCTCGTCAAGTTCACGGGAGGCGAAAGAAGCCCCGGCTATCCCGTCACGACCTGTTTTTGAGCCTAAAATAACGGCAAGGTCTCCCTTTTTTGCTGTCTGCGAGCTTGCCATTTTATCGAGGCGCACGAAACCAGAACTGAAAGCGTTTACTAAGGGGTTTTCATTGTAACAGGGGGAATAAAAAGTCTTTCCTCCAACGATTGGCACACCCACGGCATTGCCATATGCTCCTATCCCCTCAACTATACCCTTTGAGAGATTCTGGGTCTTTTTGAGGGAGGGATCGCCGAGAAAGAGCCCATCCATTGAAACAGAAGGTCTGGCTCCCATAGCTATTATGTCCCTGATGATGCCCCCTACTCCTGTTGCAGCTCCCTGGAAAGGCGCTACCGCGGAAGGATGGTTGTGGCTCTCTGCTTTAAAAGCGAAGCCCCAGCCCTCTCCCATATCGACAACGCCGGCGTTCTCTCCTTGCCCCTGAAGGACATATTTACCCTCTGAAGGGTATGTCTTCAGAAGTCTTTTAGTCGACTTATAGCTGCAGTGTTCTGACCACATGACTCCTATCAGCTGAGTCTCAAGAAAGTTAGGTTCTCTTTCTAGAATTTTTATTATACGAATGTATTCTGATTCAGAAAGGCCTGCGCTTTTGAAATCCATCAGCATGTACCTCTTTCTGTAAAAGTTCTGGCGATTGAGTCCCAAAACCTATTGCCATCTGTACCGCCGTTAAGATGGGCAATAGTAGCACGTTCAGGGTGAGGCATCAGGCCTAATATATTGCCCTTCTCATTGCATATTCCGGCAATGCCGTTCAACGCCCCATTGGGCGCAAATTCTGCACCCGCTTTTCCTGTTTCAGGGTCGGCGTATCTAAATACGACGCGGCCGGAGTCTTCAAGTTTCTTAAGTTCGCCTTCAGGAAGGAAAAAGAGCCCTTCGTGGTGAGCGATAGGGAACTGTAGAACCTCTTTATTATTTAGCTCTGAGGTAAATTTATTGTCCGTCTGTTCTACCCTAACATAGCATTCACGGCAGATAAAAGTAAGGGATGTATTTGGTAGGAGTGTGCCCGGAAGCATTTTAGTCTCTGTAAGTATCTGAAAACCGTTGCATATCCCTAGCAGCAATCCCCCTCTGTCAGCGTGTTCCCTGACGGCTTTGATGATGGGAGATCTGGCAGCTATTGCCCCGGAGCGGAGGTAATCTCCATATGAATATCCCCCAGGCAGAACTACAAGATCGGGTTGTTCATCGAATTTCTCTTTTTCATGCCATACCATTTCCACTTTTATTTTTAGAGATTCTCTGATTGCCCTCTCAACATCTCTGTCACAATTGCTACCGGGAAAGACTACGACAGCGGCCTTCATTGCCCTGCTTCCTTGACTGAAATATTGTAGGTTTCAACCAGATCGTTGCAGAGAAGATCGGAACACATAGATTCAAGATCTACTATTGCCTCTTTCTCTCCTGCAGCCTCAATTTTCATCCTTACTATTTTACCGACCCTTACCTCGCTAAGTCCCTTGTATCCAAGGCGAGTCAAAGTTTTTTCCACTGCTTTACCCTGTGTGTCGAGGACACCCTCGCGAGGTGTTATAAGAACTTCAGCCATAAAAATCATATAATCGGCCCCCTTAATATATTTGTCAGCTAAAAATAAATCTCCGCTACTGTGTTCATAATATATTCCCCAATAAAATAAATGTCAACATGTCTTGTGGCTTTTTATCAATCATAATTTTTTTAGTTAGGTATTCTTTTCATTAGATGAATGTAATTAGAGAAAACGTTAATTCGTAATGATTCCTCTCTTTATTATATCGATTCGCCATGGTATGGACGACACATATGTGAAAAAAGCTGAATAATTGACATCTTGTTATAAAATTAACTATAATAGTGTTGTAAGTGATGTACCAGAAACTTGGTTCTCGTATCATAAATTATTATAGGAGGTCGATTTTCCATGCAACTAAGAAAGCGTTCCATGATCGCGGTAGTTTTAGTTTTATCTCTTTCTTTAATGATCTGTGCATCTGCATTTGCAGCTGACAAGGTTATTAAGATTGGTGCTCTCTTCCCACTTACAGGGCCTGCTGCAGTCTCTGGACAGAACTGCGTTAATTCTGTTCTTGCGGCGGCAGATGTTATTAACATGAAGAACCCAGAAATTAATGCTCCCCTTGCTGCACAAGAAGGTCTCCTCAACGGCTATAAGATCGAAATAGTCAAGGCTGACCATCAGGGCAAACCTGATGTAGCAAAGTCTGAGGCCGAGCGTCTCTATAACCAGGAGAAAGTCTTTGCTATTATCGGATGCTACAACAGTTCCGCAACGAAACCGGCTAGCGCTGTGGCAGAACGTGCAAAGAAGATTTTCATGTGCGGCTGCTCTAGCTCTGCGGCACTAACAGAGCGTGGCTACAAATATTTCTTCCGTCATGCGCCTACAGATGCCATTGAATCAGACGAATTTGTTGAGTATGTTGAGTATCTTAACAAAGAGAAGAAGGCTGGAATCAAGACACTTGGTCTGATTTATGAGAACACAGAATTTGGAAAGCACGCTGCTGAAGAGGCTCAAAGAGCTGCAAAAAAGGCAGGTCTCAAAATAGTCGCCAATGTTCCTTTCAACAACGGTGCAACGAACCTTAACAGTGAAGTTCAAACTCTGAAGGCCGCAAATCCTGATGCAGTATTTGGAGCAGCCCTCGGCGGAGACTACTCACTCTGGGTTCGTACAATGAAACAGGTCAATTGGCTCCCTAAGATAGCAATCAACTACTGCACCGGGTATCAGAACCCAGCAGTACAGAAAGAACTTGCAGCCGATGGTGACTACTTCATGGGCGGAATGGGATACTCTCCTGCACTGGCAAAAGAGTTCATGCCTGAAGCAGTTAAGATCGAAAAGAAATACTACACACCCAGAAGCAACCAGGCTTTTGACAGCGACTCCATCCAGGAAGCTGTGATGCTGCTGGTTCTTGCACAGGCAATAGAAAAGGCTGGAGCAGTTGACACCGAAAAGGTCGCAGCGATACTCAGGACCGAATCGTTCCCGTCAGCGCTGTCCCTCAGCGGATCAGTTAAGTTCAATCCCGATGGACAGAACGCCAATGCGCTCAGCGTCATAACACAGATTAAGAATCTGGATTACAACACAGTTTTCCCACTTAAGTACAAGAAAGCAGATCCTGTGTTCCCCATGACCCCTTGGGATAAACGCTAGTCTGATTTACAGTTTAGGCGTTGTGAGGCGGGGTAATCAATCGCCCCGCCTCTTTTAGGGAGGTATTTTTAGTGGATAACTTTGTTCAAGTATTGATAGATGGGATCCTAAGCGGACTTTTATATGCTCTTGTTGCTGCAGGTCTCAGCTTGATGTGGGGAGTTATGGATGTTATAAACTTTGCCCACGGAGAATTTCTTATGGTTGCCATGTACCTTTGCTACTGGATAGGAGAAATCCTGGGAATAGATCCGCTTTTTTCTTGGATCGCCGGAGGTATATTCCTATTCTTTGTTGGAGCTTTAACATATAAGCTAATAATAAAAAACAGTCTTGGCAAAGCTGCGATGGCTCCTCTTCTCGCTACGTTCGGACTATCTATGCTCCTCAAAAATTTTTGTATGAACCGTTTTACTCCAAATTTCCGTTTGCTCTCCGGCACAATAATGGAAGGCAAGACATTCCAGTTTGCAGGAGCTATCGTCTCTGTGCCTCAGCTTGTAACGGCAATCTTTTCGCTTGTGGTGTTGCTTGGTGTTTACTGGCTCATCAAAAAGACGAGGGTTGGCTGGGCCATACAGGCGACGGCTATGGACAAAGAAGCAGCTGAACTTATGGGTATCGACACGGAAAATATTTATCTGCTCGTTTTTGGTATAGGAGGCGCCTGTGTTGGCGTAGCGGGCGGACTTATGACTACATATCTTGCAGTACACCCAGAAGTTGGCAGCCTTTTCAGTTTGATTGCGTTTGTAGTAGTTGCGCTCGGTGGATTTGGAAGTATTCCGGGAGCACTATTTGCCGCGCTGCTGATTGGTCTGGTGGAATCCTTCACAGGTTTCTATGTGGCCGCGGTAGTAAAGTACGTGGCAGTTTTCGCGATATATCTTGTTGTGATTTTAATCAGACCTAAGGGTCTGTTTGGATGGTGACGGCGATGTTTAAGAATAAAGCAGACAAATTATGGTATGGTTTCTTGGCTGTCGCCGTAATATTGCCCTTTGTGCCAGGTGTAATCGGAGGTTCTTTTTTCGGACATGTGGCAACAATGATACTTCTCTACGCAGCGATGGCACAATCTTGGAATATTATTAGCGGATACTGCGGCCAGACTTCATTTGGGCATTCGGTCTTCTTTGGGATCGGAGCCTATGGAGCGGCTTTGGCAGTCGTGAATTTTAACAGCCTTCCGTGGTATGGAGCACCGTTAGGCATGCTTGCCGCAGCGGTCGTATCTGTGATAATCAGCTATCCCTGTTTTAAGCTCAAGGGACACTATTTTGCGATAGCCACATTTGCGATAGTTGAAATCTTCAACCGACTATTCATGATTTGGGATAGGGTTGGAGGAGCTTTGGGACTAGACTATCCGATCCTTCCTGACGGCTGGAAAAACTTTTCATGGTCGGAGACAAAGAACGGATACTATCTCGGTGCTCTTGCGATATTCGTATTAGTCTTCAGCGTGGTTCGCTGGATAGAGAAAAACCGCATGGGCTACTATCTCAAGGCGGTCCGTTCAGGACAGGAAACGGCAGAATCCCTTGGAGTTAATAGTACTTTTGTAAAACTTTCAGCGATGGCTCTTTCCGCGTCTTTGGCAGCGTTGTGCGGGGCTTTCTTTGCGCAGTATAATTATCGCGTTGACCCGCCTATGGTCATGTCTCTTGATATGTCGATGAAATTTGTGCTTATAACCATACTTGGAGGTCTTGGGACATTCTGGGGCCCCTTACTCGGAGCATTGGTCCTAATACCGCTTCAGGAATACACCCGTGCATATCTTTCACATCTGGGAGCTGGGGTAGACCTTATAATCTTCGGTCTGATCATAATTATCGTTATGATCAAGCAGCCTCTCGGAATTATGGGGATTATCAGATACTTTACTAAAAGAAAAACTGCAAAGATAGAAGGTGACGCGTGATGGCACTGCTTGAAGTCAGTAATCTAACGATGAAGTTCGGATCACTGGTTGCCAACAGCGATGTCTCCTTTACTGTGGAAGAGGGGACCATAGTAGGCCTCATCGGACCTAACGGAGCAGGCAAGACGACTCTCTTTAACTGTGTGGCTGGACTCTACAAACCTGCAGAAGGAAAGGTTATGTTTGACGGGCGTGATGTTACGGGATTTCCTTCCTGGAAAATGGCACGACTTGGCCTGGGCAGAACTTTCCAGGTTGTCAGGCCTCTCAAAGAGATGACGGTTTATGAGAACATACTTGTGGGAGCTTACATGCGCCACAGTAGTACTTTAAAAGCAAATGAAGTGGCTGAACACTGTATGACACTCTGTTTTTTGGGAGATTTGAAGTATAAGTTGGCTGGAGGTCTTACCATAGGCAACAAGAAAAGGCTCGAGTTGGCGAGATCACTTGCAACAGGCCCTAAACTCCTCTTGCTGGACGAATCTGTCGCCGGTCTGACATCTACCGAAATTAAGGAAATGGTAGAAGTTATCGTCAGGCTAAAAAATGAGGGAGTCACCATACTGATGGTCGAACACATTATGGAAGCGATAATGCCAATAGCAGACAAAATTGTAGTTCTTGCGAGCGGCAAAAAAATCGCAGAAGATACCCCTCAGAAAGTTATCCACGATCCGAACGTCAGTACAGCTTACTTTGGCGAAAAATTTGCAAAAAGACTTAGGGAATCTAAGGAGGGACAGTGTGATGTCAGCGATGCTAGAAGTTAAAAACATACACTGCGCCTACGACGGAGTACCTGTTATCCATGGAATATCTCTGGAAGTCGAAGAAGGTGAGCTGGTCGCAATAATAGGCGCGAACGGAGCGGGCAAAAGCACGACGATGAGGACGATTGCAGGACTCATGCATCCCGTGTCTGGTACCATCAGTTTCATGGGCGAAGATATATCAAATATGGGCGCTTCAAAAACTATCAAATTGGGAGTCAGTTATGTCCCTGAAGGACGCCGTCTTTTCTCAAAGCTGACAGTAAAAGAAAATCTTGAACTGGGCGCTTTTGCGACAAAAGACAGGAAAGTGATTAATGAGCGTCTTGAAGAGATGTATGATCTTTTCTCAATACTAAAAAACCGAAAAGATCAGATAGCCGAAACTTTGAGCGGAGGAGAGCAACAGATGTGCGCCATAGCTAGAGGGCTCATGTCAAAACCGAAGCTCCTCCTTCTCGATGAGCTCTCGCTTGGTCTTCAGCCCAGCCTTGTTGAAAGAGTTTTTGAGGCGGTAGCTGAAATCAATAAAAGGGGTGTAACTATCCTTTTAGTGGAGCAGATGGTTCAGGAAGCTTTAGAGATTGCAAAAAGAGGATATGTGGTGCAGACAGGCCGCATAGTCCACTCTGGTACTTCAAAAGAACTTCTGTGCTCAGAAGAAGTTCGTAAGGCTTATATGGGAATGTAGTAGGTCAGCCCATAGTAAAATAATTTTTCTAAAACAAAAAAGGACCGGCACATCTTCCTTTACAGGGATTGAGCCGGTCCTTTTAACGTTTAAAAATCTTGTTTTTTGATTAGAGCCAGGGATCTTTGAGAAGTTCCTTTGAAATCGTTGTCAGAGGTATAAGGTCGGATCTGTCTATATAGCCTAAGGAGAATTTCCTGTTGAGCGCCATCAGGAGACGAAGTCCAAATCCAATACGGTTAAGGTATGAAAAGAGACCGATTGAACCGGGTGAAAAATTCTTGGCATCCTTGCCGTAGAGAATATATAGGTCCTGCATATCGTGGTATATCTCCTCTGCGGAGGAACCGAACTTTCTGACAGAAACAGGGATCTCCTGGTTTTCGATTCCTTCACCGACCATTTTGGAGAACATAGCGGCAGCCATTGGAGCTCTGCATACACCAACAAAAGAGATGTAGGGGGCTCCGAAGGCAAGACCCTTGAAAATGCTGTCTTCGAGAGAAAAACCTCCCGTAATTGCGACGCCCGGCAGCTGTCTGCCACTTTTTTTCATCTTGTCCAATATGTCCCAGATGATGTTTTCAAGATAAATAGAGGGGAGTCCCCATTCGTTCATCATTTTACAAGGGCTATCTCCTGTGCCGCCTCCTGCACCATCAAAGGTAACGAGGTCTACTGATGCCTGTGATGCGATGTCGAGTGTGAGTTCTAGGTCTTTTCTGTTGTAGCCTCCGACCTTTATCATTATTCTCTTTGCGCCCATAGATCTAAGACCTTTTATATAGCTTACGAGGTCTTCAGATTTGTACATAGGCAGACGACCCATTACCCTAAATACGGGCTTATAACCGGAAGAGACAAGTTTCTGGATTTCTTCTGAGTCAGGATTGGGATAAACAAGGCGCCCTTTTACTTTAAGTCCCTTTGCCTCTTCAAATGATATTTTTTTAGAAACTGCTTGAATACCTTTTGCTGCTTGTCCCAACTTCAGTTCCACGCTCTTTACATTTAGCTTTTCTATGGCGTACTCAAGAACCCCAAAGGAGACATCGTCGTAATTAGCCTGGAGAACTATATCTCCGTATCCTCTTTCATAAGCTCTAAAAGAAGAGAGCATCTCTTTAATAAGCGGCGAAGATGTGACCTTGCCGTTCGAAAATTCGACATTGCTGTCCTTGTTGATAACAGCCTCTCCAATAACTGCGCTAACTCCCCCCATTGCAGCTCCTGCGTAGTAGTCTTTCCAGTTCAGCTTGGCTACAGCAGGTAAAATCACTGGCAGCTTCTGCATGACCGGATTCATTATACCCAGAGCACATGTAAGGTCTACGCTCAGAGGATGTGCTATATCAGAGTCTTCCGGTAGGCCATGTGCGCCAAAGACTCTGCCGTTTATGTTAAAATCAGAAAAATCGACAGGATACTTTTTCTCTGATGCGAACTGGCTTCCGTTGGGATTAGATGGGTATACCGCCTCTGTACCCCTTAGGGCTGAAAGTGCTATTTCACAAAGTGCAGGACACTCCTGAATACAATCGGAACACATCCCGGAACATGATGAATGGTTCGGGGTGCGTAGACGGGTTTCGTTAAACCCTGAGCTTAGATCTGGACTGTAGGACATTTTCATCATCTGCCTTTCAT
>JAAYEY010000069.1 GCA_012728505.1 Synergistaceae bacterium
AGCTTCTCAAGGCCCCAGAAGCAGCCTCCTGCCAGGTAAATAACTCCTGTGCCATTTTCTTTTACGTATGTGTTATCCTTAAAATCGATAGACATTCTATTTTCCTCCTTTGCCGTTCGTGATGCTGCAGGTGGCTGAATGGCGGCTTCTGCAGTCTGTGCCCCCATCATATGGAAGTCTCCGGGCACTGCTGTGAGTAGGATCACCAGTATCAAAAATTTTATCATTTTAAACTCTCCTTATTTCTCCGAAACTGTGTGCAGTGAGCTTGATTTTTTTAATAAGGACCAAGCTTCAGTAACCTGTCAACGAAGAAATTTTTTCTTTTTGAATATCCAAAGACATCCAACGACCACTAATATACTTAGAAAGAATACGTAAAGATATCCGTAATGCCACCTAAGTTCCGGCATGTATTCAAAATTCATCCCGTACCAGCCGGCAATTAATGTTAGGGGGAGGAATATCGCAGTTACAACTGTCAGCACCTTCATCACTATATTCTGTCGGATGTCTATTTGGGTTTGATACGCTTCGCTTATCTGGAGTGAGTACTCCCTAAGCATCTGCGTTTCTTGGCGGAATCTGTTTATTTTGTCGGAGAAATGTCCCAGGAGCTTTAAAGAAGTTTCTTCAAAAATACCATTTTCGTTTTCAATAAATTCCAGAACTACATCATATAATTGGAAATAGTAATGTGAACAGGCCAGTATTTCCTTTCGTATTTCTACGATGCCATACATGAACCCTTCAAGCTTGTCTGAGAGAACAGAAGCCTCCAGTTTTGCTAAACGGTCCTCTATCCCTTCAAGATATCTCAGGTCATTTTCAACCAATATTTCTATAAAGGTGTATAAAAAACGGCCAAGAGAGGGTTCCCGCCAGACAGTAGTGGCTTCTATCTTCTCAATTAACGAAAATGCTAATTTTGAATTGTCAACAAAGATAATTCCGTCGTTATTTATATAATATGAAAATCCGCTTCGTTTTCCAAAAGCTCTTTTATCGGGTACAGAGAGTGTTCCTGAAAGCATATCTTCATGGGCTTCAGCTTTGCAAAAGTGGGGTTTGGGATAGCGGGTCATTGTTGACAAGTCAAATCCACGTGGAAGTTCGCCTTTTTCGAATTCACTCACCGTCATAACAGCGACAAAAGGCGTGGATATATCGCCTGAGCCTTCGATCTTTACAAGTTTTCTCCCTATAGAATAATACACAGCTAAAACCTCCCTGAGTGCCGGTTGCAGCTACTGGTCGTTATCGGCTCGTGCCTTTTTCTTGTACCTCCAGATGTAAATCGTTGTCAGGAGCGCACATCCCATAATCAGTATTATTGAAATTTTTTTGATTTCTTGATGAATCAGCTCCTGGTTGCTTCCTAAAAAGTAACCTGTCAACGCAAGAATGATGACCCATACTCCCGAGCCAAGTCCCGTGTATAAACAGAACTGTCCCATAGGCATTCTGGCAAGCCCTGCGGGAAGTGAGATGTACTGCCGGATAACAGGAATCAGTCTCCCTGTAAATGTGCTGATATGTCCATGCTTTGAGAAAAAGAGCTCTGCTTTGTCAAGTGATTCATGTGTTACAAAAAAATATTTTCCATATTTCTCAAAAAAGGGTCTCCCCCATTTTACCGCTATCCAATAATTGAAAATGCCACCCAAAATACTTCCTGTTATACCAGAAATTATTACCAGTAAAAGATTCATTTCTCCTTTCCAGGCCAGATAGCCTGCCGGAGGGACAACGACTTCGCTCGGAAAAGGAAAAAAAGAAGATTCAAGAAACATAAGTCCAATGATCCCAGGGTATCCCATGTGTCCAATAACACTAACGAGCCAGTTTATAAGTGAAGAGAACATCCCTGCAATAGTAGTAAAAGCTTCCAAATTTAATTTCCTCCTGTAGGTTCATCTTATTTCGCTACATAATTTTTACAGCGTTCGAATTTCATTACAGAAAATAAATAGCACTTATATTTGTATCCTCAGTAAGATAAACTTAAAAAGATTAAAAGTCTATAGAAATTTTAATTGTGAATACTTTGTAGCTGTTACCGTTTCTTGAATGGGATATAATCTTGTTTGTAACGTTCTTCACTATGCGATAAAATGCACGTGAGATAGTTGTCCTGTTTCTCTAAGTTTGGGATGGAGGAATTGATTTGATACCAAATACAAAACTTGCTTTGGTCATTGCCGGTAATATTTCTGGGGATGAAGAAAGCGCTGATCCTTGCTCGCTTTTAAATTATCTTCCGGAAGACATATTGGGTTGCTGTAAACTAATCGAATGGAGTTGTCAGCCAAGCAACCATTATTCAATGAAGTTGACAGCGGAGCTGGAAAATATGTTTGAGACGCTGATTTCAGATGGTTATACGGGCATAATCGTAGTCTCTGGGAGCGGGGTCATGGAAGAAATGGCTTATCTTACAGACCTTCTCTGGCAGCGTCCTGAGCCCGTTATCTTTGCCAACCTTATGGTGCAGGGCCGCGCAGGACTTAAAGAAGGACTGATGAATCTCAGATGCTCAGTTCTTGCCGCCCTGTCTGAACAAGCAAGGGATAAAGGGGTCCTGATTTGCTCGAGCGGTGAACTCTTTGCTGCTTCAGAAGCAGTAATGGTGGATCCTACGAGCCCGGAAAATATATTCCAGTCTCCTGAGAAGGGTTCTCTCGGAAAGATGTTGAATGATGAAGTCAGGTTCTTGCGAACAGTAAGAAGACCCGGCTTTCTTGCCCGAAGGCCTGAAACTCCTGCGATAGTTGAGCTCGTCTATGCATCCCTCGGCGGAGGTGAAAGGATAATCTCCTCCCTCTCTTCAAATAAGGAGATACAGGGACTTGTCCTTGCCGGATTCGGAACAGGTAACGTTCCCCCTTCCTGGGTCCCTCATATCATGAATATACTTAGAAAAAGGATACCGGTTGCCATTGTTTCAAGATGTTTCCAGGGGCACGTTTCCAAGACGAACTATTTTGAAGGGTGTTTCATGAAACTGCTCGAAATTGGTGTTATGTCAGGAGGAAAGCTGAACCCTTATCAGGCGAGAACAAAGATGGCTCTTGGTATTGCCGCAGGCCTTACAGAGCAAGGACTAAGCCTCTACATGCTAAATCAGCCTGTAAGCGAGGAATCGCAGCTTCTTTACAAATGAAGATATATTGTTTAAGCCTTGGTTGTGCTAAGAACAAAGTTGACAGTGAGTGTCTGGCCGGAGAGCTTGAGCGAGCCGGACATAGCCTGGTTAGTGACGTGGAATTTGCTGAAGCTGGAATTGTTAACACCTGTGGGTTTATTCAGCCAGCCTCAGAAGAGAGCATCGCTGCGATATTGGACTTAGAACAGCTTAGAAATGAAGGAAAATTAAAAATAGTAGGCGTCGTAGGATGCCTTGTAAACAGATATTCAGAGGACCTTATTAGGGAAATGCCCTCTGTTGATTTCTGGGCAAAAAGCGAGGATTGGGCTTCTGTGATAAGGAGCTTGGGAGGAATCCCGGAAAATAGCCGTTATAGGACTCCGCTTCCGTCTTCATCTAAATTTACGAGATACCTCAAAATAAACGAAGGCTGCAGCAATAAATGTACATACTGCACGATACCGTCAATCAGAGGAGAGCTAAGAAGCCTTCCTATAGATACTCTTATAAGCGAAGCTGACCAGCTTGTAAAAGAGGGAGCTGTTGAGCTTTGTTTGGTGGGTCAGGATCTGACAGTCTACGGGACCGACCTTTATGGAAAAGATTCTCTGATAGAACTTATAGACAAGCTGGAAAACTCCCTTCCGAAAGACATATGGATTAGGCTGCTCTATCTACACCCCAGTAGGATTAATTTGAAACTTCTGGAAAGAGTCGCTTCCGGCACCCAGGTGCTTCCATACCTTGATATTCCGATACAGCATGCAGATCCCGATATTCTTTATGCTATGAACAGGGGGATATTGCCTGAAGAGCTATCGTCCATATTTACGACAGCGAGAAGTATTAATAAGGATTTTGCCCTTCGAACTACATGTATGGTGGGTTTTCCTGGGGAGAAAAAGCAACATTTCGATAAATTACTCGATTTTGTATCTAAAACACGCTTTGACAGAATGGGTGCCTTTACCTTCTTTCCCGAAGAGGGAACAGAAGCGGAGAAAATGAAAGGCCAAGTAACTGAAACAGTCAAGAAAAAACGTCTCAATAAACTTATGGCCCTTCAGGAAGAGATCTCTATGGAGCGTCAAGAACTCTTTGTGGGCAGAGTAATGGATGTTCTTATCGAGAGGGTGGACAGAGAGGTCTTTTTCGCAGAGGGTAGAAGTTTTCGTGAGGCGCCTGAAGTGGACGGGTTAATCGAGATAAGGAACATCAGTGAAAAAATTAAAGAGGGCGACATGGTCAAAGTCAAAATAACTGAGGCAATGCCCCACGATATGGTTGGAGAAGAGTTGAAATAATGATACTTACACCTGAAATGAAAACTTGGTATGGAATGACAGCAACTCTCGGGACACTGGGAAGATTCAGCAGTATGCCTGGGACACTGGGATCGATGGTTGCGTGCTTGGTTTGGCTTGCCTTTGGAGGACTGCCGCTTTGGGTAATTGCAGCTGTAACTGTGATAGGAACGATTGCTGCTGATAAATACGAAAAAACTACTGAAAGAGAAGATCCGCCTGAAGTTGTTATCGATGAAGTTGTAGGCTGCTGGATAGCATGCTGGGGTTTTGAACCAACTTACGCGATAGTAGGGCTTTTTCTTTTCAGGATCATCGACATAACAAAGCCGTTTCCTGTTAAACAGATGGAATACCTGCCAGGAGGAATAGGAATAATGGCAGATGACATAGCTGGCGGAATAATGGCCAATCTGCTCCTTAGAGGCATTACATGGCTTTTTTTTAAGGGTGGCTTAGATGTGATCTTAGGGTTTGTAGGCAGATGAACATTGATATGAGGCCTCTAGCGGAAAGACTTATCGCGGAAGCAACTTCCCGCAATATAACGATGTCCTTTGCTGAATCGTGTACCGGCGGACTCATAGCAGGTTCTGTAACGGACGTTTCTGGTGCGTCGAAAGTCTTTCTTGGCTCTGCTGTAACGTACAGCAATGAAGCAAAGATATCCATACTTGGAGTGGATCCACAAATAATAAATGATTTTGGTGCCGTGAGTTCTCAGTGTGCTGAAAAAATGGCAGAGGGCGCCAGACGGATCTTCAAATCTGATATAGCTTTAAGTGTTACCGGGATTGCCGGACCTGACGGAGGAAGCGAAGAAAAGCCTGTAGGAACGGTTTGGTTCGGAATATCTCAAAGCGGAAGAACTTATACCTTCGAAAAAATTTTCGGTGGAGAAAGAGCGCTTATACGTAGTTCAGCGGTAGAGACGGCGCTTATTTCTCTAATAGAGAGAATGAAATAGTAAGGTGGGGCGAATGTCTTTTTTTTCGAACACCCTTCTTAGAACTTTTGTCTGTATTACCATACCTATGCCTCAGGTGAAGACTGTTTCAGCCTGGCTTTCTGCCAGAAGATGCGAATCACATGAGCTGAGATGGGTCTATCCTGATGCAATGCATCTAACTCTTAAGTTTTGTGGAGAAAGAACATCCGAGACAGTCAACATGCTTTTAAATGAATTAAAAGATTTTCGCAGTAAGGGACAGTTTGATATCTATATAGAAGATATAGGAGGTTTTCCTGACCTGATTCAGCCCAGAGTAGTCTGGGCAAGTATAAAAGGAGATATAGAACGGCTTTTTGTAATAAGAAATGAAGTTGAAAAAGCTGCCTTAAAAGCTTCTATACCTAAGGAAAACAAGAAGTACATCCCCCACATTACTGTGGGTCGCAGGAACTCCGACCGCCCTCTCCCGGAAGAAACCTTATCATCAATGAGGTCTGCCAAGCTGGTGACTGAACCATGGACGGTTAAAGAAATAACGCTTATGAGAAGCGAACTTTCACCAATGGGCCCCAGATATACCCCGTTGGGGCTTTTCAAAATATGAAATATTGTATATAATTTATTTGTAATCAAAAAGTCTCAAATAGATACGAGGAGGCAGGCAAATGGCCAAGAAAAAAGAATCAGTAACCAGAGAAGACATACTGGAGCAGGCATTGCTTGAAATAAGAGGCAAGTTTGGCGATGGAGCAATAATGAGGCTCGGCGATGAAGTTCAGCGTGTTGCTGAGGTTATTTCAAGCGGAATACTCTCTCTTGACGTTGCACTTGGCATAGGTGGTATCCCCCGTGGGCGAGTGGTGGAGATATTTGGGCCGGAGGGTGGCGGTAAGACCACGATAGCTCTTCATGTGCTTGCAGAAGCACAGAGAAACGGAGGGCTAGCGGCCTTTATAGATGCGGAACATGCCTTGGATCCTCGACTTGCAGCTGCTTTAGGAGTAGATACTGCAAACCTATATATGTCTCAGCCAGACAGCGGTGAACAGGCTTTTTATATACTTGATACCCTTGTTAGAAGCGGGGCGTTTGACGTTGTCGTAGTGGACTCTGTTGCTGCTTTGACACCACAGGCCGAGATTGACGGAAAAATGGGCGAAGCAGCCAACCAGATGGGTTTGCATGCCAGGTTGATGTCCTACGCGCTAAGACGCCTCACAGCAGCAATCTCAAAAAGCAATACAACCGTTATTTTCATAAACCAAATGCGGTCACAGATCAGTACAGGCTACGGGGGAGGTCCAACAGAAACTACGACAGGTGGGCGCGCTCTTAAGTTCTACAGCTCTGTCAGGATAGAAGTTAAGAGGGGCAAACAGGTCACCCAGGGTGATGTTGTTATAGGGCATGAACTCTGGATTAAAGTAGTAAAAAATAAACAGGCCCCACCCTTCCGCACAGCTCATACAACGTTGATCTATGGTAAGGGAGTTCCTAAAGCTATGTCAGTCTTAGATATGGCGATAGACCGTGAAGTAGTTAAAAGAAAAGGCTCTTGGCTCGCATACAAAGGCGAGACGCTTGGTCAGGGCAAAGAGGGTGTTGCAACATACTTAACCGAACATCCCGAGTTAATGGAAGAAATAACAAAGGATGTCCTACAAAAAGTTGCTGAAGGGCTTGGCTTGGCTCCAGAACCTCTTGAAGATGACGAAGACATAATTATTGGAAGCGTGGAAGACTCTGTAGAAGCACTCCTTGAAGAAGGAGTCCTTAAACTCGATATTACAAAAGACGAATAAACGTAAATATCGATAAAGCTTATTAATGAACTGCTAAGTATATTTACCGAAAAATTATCTGTTAATAATAATCTGGGTGTTCCTTTTAGACGGGAGCTCCCAGATTTATTTTAAAATTAAATATTTGTAAGGTGGAGTAAAGACAATGAATGGTATAAATAATTATATGTAGGGGTTAAAATACTGTGAGTATGTATGGTATAATATAAGTGTCCAATTGTATTTGTTGACAGTAGGACTAAACATCTATAGAATACCTCTTGCACTCTCCGGCTTAGGTCGGTTGAGTCAGAACCATGACAGTTGAATATAGGGAAAAGCAAAAGGACGGATATGGTTTTCGAATCGTATCTGTAGTTTCGG
>JAAYEY010000070.1 GCA_012728505.1 Synergistaceae bacterium
GCACTAAACAGAGGTTCTTCGAGACTTTTTGTCTCATGGAGCGCTGAAGGTATCCCACTTAACAAGATTAAAAACAGGGACAACGGAATAGAGGTCAGGAGTTCGTTGACAGATAGGAAAGGAAAATCTGTAGGTCAGAAGATTGAGCGAGGCACTGCTCTTATATCAACTATCACCATTAAGCCCCTGGCTAAGAATCTGAGGAACGTGACGGTTATAATCCCTCTCCCCGCCGGTCTTGAAATAGAGAATCCGAGATACAGTGAGGGCGGAGAGGCTCTTCCTCCTTTTGTGAGATCGGAGGCGAGAGATGACAGACTCCTTCTTTATATTGATAGGCTTGATAAGAAGCTTGACTGGAAATTCGTACTGAGGGCAGTAACATCGGGGACCTTTGACGTTCCGCAAATATCGTCAGAGTGTATGTACGATCCTGCAATCTCAAGCGTTAGCGGCGGCGGCAGGATTGAGATCAGGTAGATCCCGGTTTTATTGCTGCCTTACTATGAAATATGAAAAGATCCTTAAAAATATAAAAAAGAGGGGCCCTCGCTTCATCCGTAAAATATGGGCTCCCCTTCTTATCGTCTTTTTAACATTCTTGATTGCAGGACTTTCCTTGCCTGTTGAAAAAATCTTTGAATGGTCTACTTCAACAGTCGTCACAGATAGCAACGGATCTCCGCTACAGGGATATCTTTCAAAAACGGAGGAGTGGTCACTCCCTGTGCCTTTGGAAGAAATGGGCCAATGGATGCCTAAAGTGGCAGTTGCCCTTGAGGACAGACGATATTACTCCCATTCGGGAGTGGATTTACTTTCCATCCTCAGGGCTATTGTTCAGAACAGAAAAGCAGGAAGGATCATTTCGGGAGGCTCAACGATAACGACCCAGCTGATTAGGCTCACAATCCCGAGGGAACGGACACTTGGCAGCAAGACTTTGGAGTTCTGGCAGGCTCTTCAGATTGAAAGGCTGCTGACGAAAAGAGAGATCCTTGAGCTTTACCTCAACAAGACTTCATTTGGAGGCAACATCAGGGGTATCGAGGCAGCCGCAAGAACGTGGTTTAACAAACCTTCAAAAGAACTTTCTATATCGGAAGCGACCCTTCTTGCTGGCTTACTGCGAGGTCCTGCTTTCTACCGTCCCGATAGACACCCTGAAAGGGCACTGGCATTAAGGGACCGTCTGCTTGACAGATTGGAAGAGCTCGGTGTAATAAACGACGGAGAAGCAGAAAGGGCAAAGCTTGAAAAAATTCCAATGAGAAAATACTCCATACCCTTTTCCTGCAGGGAAGCATCTTTTCATGCCGTCGCCCAAGCGGGCATGTCTGAAGGCAGGGACAGGTATGGACGTATCAGATCCTCCATTAACAGAAGAATGCAGGATGTTGTTGAACAGGAGCTTAAAATGGCTCTTTTGGGACTCCCTGTGGGAATTACCGCTTCAGGCGTAATTGTTGAGAACAAAACAGGTCTGGTCCGCGCCTATATAGGCAACATAAGATCGGGGACAGGCAGCTCTGCGTCATGGGTCGATTGCGGTAACTCTCCCCGTTCTCCCGGATCCCTGCTGAAACCCTTTGCATATGCCCTAGCTTTTGAGTCGGGGAAACTTACCCCGTCATCCCTGCTTGCGGACACTCCAATGTCGATGGGACAATCTGCACCCCGCAACTTTGACAGACTGTATAGAGGACCTGTTTCTGCAAGAACGGCTCTCGCTGACTCTCTAAATGTCCCAGCTGTTAGGGTCCTCAGAGACGTAGGCCAGAACAAACTCCTCGATCTTTACAGGAGGCTGGGTCTCGGTCATATAACAAAGGATGCAGGGTGGTATGGAGACAGCCTGGTGCTAGGAGGGTGCGAAGTGACTCTTTTGGAGGCTGCCGC
>JAAYEY010000071.1 GCA_012728505.1 Synergistaceae bacterium
ACAAGAGAGATAGTAAATAGAAATAAGATGCTTTTGTATTTAATTTTCATATAAACTCACCTCTCTTTTCTTAATTATTTTTTTCTGCAAGATATTTATTAACTTCATTTATGAGGACTGCAGCTATAGTGCTATTTTTAGGTTCCAGCCATTTCTTGCTGCCTTCCCTGAATATTTCTTTTTCATTCGCGTAGACGGAGGACAGTTTTATGGTGTACTTGCCTTTTTTAGAGTCAAACACAAAATAGTCCAGTCCGTACTGTATGGGCGCTTGTTGAAGCTTCTTAGGAAGCTCTTTTCTCACCAGAGCTTTTCCCTGATCTGAATATACGCTTTTAACCCAGAAAGAGATAACTCCCTGATTTTGGACGATGTTAGCCATGTTGACATACATGTCATAATTTCCATCCCTGTAACCTCGGACAAATTTTGTACTTGCAGCCATTGCAGGCAAGCTTAAGAATACTGTACAAAAGATAAAAAAGATAAATACTACCAATTTTTTCTTCACATTTACGCCTCCTTTAGTGTGTATTTATAATGATATATTATCTCATAAAAAAGTGATTGTTGTACATATTAAACAATGAATAAAATGCTATTTTTTATAGTTTTTGCTTGCCAAGCATTCACTAAGGTAGTGTTCTATTGTGTTTTTATCTGGATGTTCTGAAAGTCATAGCAAAATTATTTTCTTTATATATATGTTATCCGCCAATAAAAAAGGGTTTCCGAAAAAACTTCGGAAACCCTTGATATTTCTTGGTGGGCGATAATGGGTTCGAACCATCGACTTCCACCGTGTGAAGGTGACACTCTACCGCTGAGTTAATCGCCCGTTTTGTGCATCGGATGGAATTATACTTGTTTAGAGTCAATATTTCAAGTCGTGCTTTATATCGCGCTTTATATCGCTTACAGGGTTGAGGATGATGATCTCGCGTGACTCTCATACCGGCAAAATTGTGTAAGTAGAGATGGTAGATATGACTGGAAGCCGGCTTCCACAAGTCAGCGAATTGGGTGTAAAATAGTTCCCGTTGGCTAAATTTAGATGAAGGGTCGAATGTTATATGATCCTATGCACAAAAATGAACGGCAACGGAAATGATTTCCTCGTCATAAATAACATGAACCTTAAATATAGCGGAGGAACGCTTTCTAATTATGCAAAAGCTCTTTGTCGAAGAAGAGAATCTCTGGGGGCTGATGGTATTCTTGCCACGGAACCGTCTGAGATTCATTCTTTTAAGATGAGACTATTCAACCGAGACGGAACAGAGGGAGAGATGTGCGGTAACGGAGCAAGATGCGTTGCTAGATATGCCTTTCTTAAGGGTATAGTAAAAAAACCGGAGATGGTTTTTGAAACACTGGGTGGCAAAGTTGAAGCTTCAGTAAAGGAAACAAGGGTCTCCATCAAACTTTCTCCCGTTAATATTTCAAACCTCGTACTCAACTCTCCTGCATCTGTTGAAGGATACGATTTTAATTACACTTTCCTTTCAGTAGGTGTTCCTCACGTTGTTATATTTGAAAAGCAACGTTTTGATTCTGATGATCACTACAGAAAGTTAGGCAGTGCGATACGCTTAAGAAAAGATCTTTTTCCGGAAGGAGCAAATATCAATTTTGTCACTCCAAGGGGAACTTATGTAGAAGGACTTGACGTTCTTACATATGAGAGAGGGGTGGAAGACCTCACCCTTTCATGTGGTACTGGCTCTACAGCGAGTGCTATAGTCGCTTTTAAAGCAGGCCTTACAGGCAATGTTGTCGATGTATATAATCCGGGAGGAATTAACAGAGTATCTTTGGAGTTAGAATCTACTGATATACTGTTGCCTGAACTTGAGGGAGGGGCACTCTGGATAGCTGAAATAGATGCGTCGGAGGAAGCTTTAAACCAGTATAATTAAAATGTTGAATAAAAAGAGGGCCTTCGGCGTACTTGCTCTGTCTGTCCTTTTTCTACTTTATATCGGAGGAATTAATGTTATGACAAAACCATGGTGGCGTGAAACGATAGAGACAGTTTTTTGGGCACTTGTACTAGCTCTTATTCTAAGGACATTTGTAATCCAGGCTTTCTGGATCCCAAGCGGGTCTATGATACCAACGCTTGAAATTGGAGATCGTGTACTCGTCCTTAAATTCTGGTATGCGATGCCTAAAGTGGAACCAAAGAGGGGACAGATAGCCGTCTTCAAGTATCCGGTAGACCCAAGAAGAGATTTTGTGAAACGTATTATCGCACTTCCCGGAGACAAGGTAGAGATACGGAACGGCACAGTTTATGTGAACGACAAAGAAGTATTTGAAAATTATGTGAAAAACAAGGATACCTTTGACATGATACCGGAAACAGTCCCTGAAAAAAATTATTTCTGTCTTGGCGATAACAGACCTAACTCACAGGACGGTAGGTTCTGGGGATTTGTTCCGAGAAACTTCTTTAGAGGTCCGGCGGTTTTCAGATACTGGCCGCTCAACCGGATAGGACTGATAGAATAAATGGCCCGGACAGTATGGTTTCCGGGACATATGGCAAAAGGCAAGCGACAGCTGGAAGCGCTTGCAAAGAATATTGATCTCATTCTAGAGGTTAGGGACGCAAGAGCCCCTAGCCTCTCTTCGTCTCCACTTCTTAGTATTTTTGCGCCTAAAATAAAAATCTGGACAATCCTATCCAAAGCAGATCTTGCTGACCCCAATATAACTAAAATGTGGACTGAGCACCTTAATTCTAAAGGTCTTCAAACATGGCCACTGGATCTTAGAAAAGGTGGTCTTAAACAGATCCGAAAAGAACTCACGGAAAAGAAGCCGACCTTCCGCGATCTTAGGATGGCAGTTGTTGGTATTCCGAACGTGGGTAAATCTATGCTTATCAATCAGCTTGTTGGCAGAAAAGCTGCCCTGGTAGGGGGTATACCTGGAATAACTAAGGGGGTTTCCTGGTTCAGGGGTGAAGGTTTTCTGCTCGTGGATTCTCCGGGGATACTAGATCCACACACCGATGCGAGGGCTCACAGGATAATTTCATGGATAGGTTCGACCAGAGGCCAGGTAATAGGCAATTGGGAAGAACACGCAAAAGAATGCATATCATTCCTTATTAAAAGAAATCTTTGGCAGGGCGTAGAATTAGCCTGGGGGATAAAGCCGGAAGGTACACCTGCAGAAATACTTGAAAATGTAGGCAGAAGGCTAGGCAAGCTTTTACCCGGGGGTATTGTAGACATAGACTTATCCGGGAAGATGTTTATCGACGCCTTTGCAACAGGCAAGCTGGGCAAAATGAGCCTTGAAAAGCCGGGAGATCCTCCTCTATGGGAAAGTCTGTGATAGTGTCTAGTGATAAACATATGACAGCCGCGGGAACTGATGAAGCCGGCAGAGGTCCTCTTGCTGGGCCTGTCGTAGCGGCAGTCGTCATACTGACAAACGAACAGAGAAAGTATCTCATTTCGAAGGGTTTAAAAGATTCAAAAAAACTTTCGCCATCGAAAAGAGAGGCCCTTTTCTGTCAGATGTGCGAATGCGGTGTAAAGTGGAGAGCACAGGCCGCGTCACCCCACATGATAGATAGAGTAAACATTCTTCAGGCATCCCTATGGTGCATGAAAAGATCTGTAGAACGATTAGACTGCGTGCCGGACATCGTATTGGTTGATGGAAACACATATATTCCGGGACTTGGGATATTTCAGAGATGCGTAATTGGGGGCGACGACAAGGTCCCTTCAATCGCAGCAGCATCTGTCATAGCAAAGGTCTTAAGGGACAAGGTAATGTTCTCTATGGACGAGTTATATCCTGAGTATGGCTTTCGTGCCCACAAAGGATATCCCTCGGCTGAACACAGAAGAATATTGCTCGAAATAGGACCCTCACCTATACACAGAATCTCTTTCAGAGGGGTATTGAGGGAAACGGCGTCATGAGCCTTGAAAGGGCTCTAAAACGCTCTATTCAAGAAAGAAATAAAACTTCCCTTCAGAAATCTCCCCGGAAAAATCAGGCTGGTCCATACAAAGACATTCCGCTCCACCTCCAAATAGGAAAATATGGTGAAGATAAGGCAGAGGAGTATATTGCCTCAATCGGATACCGAATAATAGCCAGAAATGTTAGCTGTAGGTACGGCGAAATAGACATCATAGCCTCTGACGGTGATGAGATTGTATTTGTAGAGGTGCGTACCAGAAGCATAGGCTGGCTCATGCCTGCCGAATGTACAGTAGGACCTGAAAAGCTAAGAAAACTTAAAATTGCTGCCAGAATATGGACAGAGGGCAGAAAATACACAGGTTTTTGGCGCATAGATCTCATCGCAATAACTCTTAAAGAGTGTTGCGAGCCTTTAATAGAACATATCAAAGATATTACGGAGGGAATATTATGAACTCTGTGTCTGGTATAACGCTAAGAGGGGTAAAGGCTGTCGCAGTAGAGGTAGAAGTGGAGATAACGGGAGGACTATTTAACATATCAGTGGTTGGCCTTCCTGATGCTGCAGTAAGAGAAGCTAGAGAAAGGGTCAGGGCCGCGTTAAGAAGCGTTGGTATTATGCTTCGAGGAAGGGTGGCTATCAACCTTGCACCGGCCGACGTTCCAAAAGAGGGAGCGTTGCTGGACCTTGCAATTGCAGTTGGCATTGCTTGTGTACAAGGCGGTATAAAAGTCAAAAGGCCATCTCTCTTCATAGGAGAACTTGCTCTTGACGGAAGGCTTAGAAAAGTAAGAGGAGCCGTCCCTGCTGCCTTTTTAGCCCGAGAAATGGGATGGGATCTTTATTTGCCTGAAGAAAATGCCGAGGAAGTCAGCCTAGTCGAGAATGTCTCTGCGTGGAGGGTAAAGTCGCTGGGAGATCTATTTGCACATCTTAAAGGAGATATAGAACTTGCCAGAGTCGAACATTGCGAAGCAGAATACGATCCTCCCCAGGCAGATCCCGATTTTTCAGATATTAAAGGACAGGCTGTCGCCAAAAGGGCGCTTGAGATAGCAGCGGCAGGACATCATAATCTGCTGCTTGTAGGTTCACCCGGTTCAGGAAAGACGCTCCTTGCAAGGGCGCTAAAAGGAATCCTTCCGCCTCTTTCGGATGAGGAACTAATGGAGGTTCTTCTTCTGCGAAGTACTGTGGGTGTTAAAGCCTCTGCTATCAGGGAGAGGCCGTTTCGATCTGTACACCACACTGCAAGCGCTGTAGCTATCTGTGGTGGGGGAAGTACCCTCCGTCCGGGAGAAATAAGTCTAGCCTCTAGAGGGGTGCTCTTTTTGGATGAATTCCCGGAGTTTACGCGTGATGTTTTGGAAGCGCTCAGGCAGCCTCTGGAAGATGGGCAGATAACTGTAAGCCGCGCTTCCGGAACTGTTGTCTACCCTGCAAAAGTCCTGATGATCGCTGCTTGTAATCCATGCCCCTGCGGTTTCGCCGGAGATCCTGTTGAACACTGTTCATGCTCGCCCTCGGCTCTTGACAGATATAGAAGGCGTCTCTCGGGCCCAATATTAGACAGGATAGATCTTCATATTTCCATCCCCAGACTTCTACCTGAAGAGCTTGTCTCTTTGGAGGGCAAATGTGGAGAGAGCAGCTCTGTAGTTGCTGAACGGGTAAGAACTGCACGTGAGATCCAGGTAAACAGATGGTCCGAATATGGCATAAATTCAAATTCAGAAATACCGGAAAGGCTCCTTCGAAGAAAGGTTCTGCTGAAACCGGAGGTAAAAAATTTTTTGCTTCAGGCACTTAATCGTGTAAGACTTTCAGGAAGAGGACTTTCGAGAGTCCTCAAAGTCTCTAGAACGATTGCTGACCTCTCTGCTTCAGACGATATAAAACTTGAACATGTCGCTGAGGCTCTCAGTTATAGGGAAGGAGAGGCTCTTTCGTGGATGAAGATCTAAAAATCCTTCTTCTGCTTAACAGCCTAGAGGGACAGGGCAGAAAATTATGGAATGCTGTTGAGAGGAAAGAGATATCCACCGACCATATCTTAGAATGCGAAATAAAGATGCTTGTTTCGGTCGGTGCAACAGAATTAGCAATAACGGAGATCAAAAGGAAAACAGAGGAAAAATGGGCGGAAAAAGAGATTGAGAAATGCGATAAATTAGGCGTTAAAATAATCTCAATAAATGATTCAGATTACCCTACATTATTAAATGATTTGAAATCCCCTCCCCTTGTGCTTTACTGGCAAGGAGAGGCTTCAAAATTTCCGTCGCTCAACATAAGCGTAGTAGGTACGCGGGGGGCAAGCAACTACGGAAAAAAGATGGCTTACAAAATAGGTCAATACTGCGCTTCCTGCCAAGTAGGACTGATAAGTGGGGGAGCTTCTGGAATTGACGGTTACAGCCACTCAGGAACCTGCGATTCGGGAGGACAGACTTTTGCTGTCTTCGGTACCGGTGTCGATGTTTATTACCCCCAGTCCAACAGAAAACTTTTTGACGGTATTAAAGAAAAGGGAGCCCTTATTTCCGAATATCCACTGGGTATCACGGGCCAGCAATGGCATTTTCCAAGGAGAAACAGGATAGTTGCCGCACTGTCAGAAAGGTTAATAGTAGTAGAAGCACCTCTTAAGAGTGGGGCAATGATCACAGCAGGGTTGGCAGTGGAGCTGGGCCGTGAGATTTGGGTTGTGCCCGGCCGAATAGATGAAGCTTCAGCGGTAGGATCTAACAGGCTTATTTATGAGGGAGCTTATCCACTGGTTGATTTGCCGGAATTCTTTAAAAGTCGTCTGAAAAGATCACTGGGCTGTGCAGAAAAACCAGATAGTGAAGAGCTGCAAAAAAGGTACTCCCTCTCTCAAGATGAAGAAAAAGTGATAAGAATCTTAAGACAAAGATCTGAACAGACAGTTGACAACATCGCTCTTGAGGTTAAAATGGGCGCCGCTGACATTTTGAAAATAATTGCAATTTTATCAGCAAAAGGAATAGTATGTTCGTCAGGTTCCGGACGTTTCAGCGTAAAAGTTTGAAAGAGGTGTAGTAAATGGTGACTGCTAAAGGACCCGTTAAGAAAAAGAAAGCCGATGAAGGTGCTGAGGTAAAAGCCAAAGTTACAAAAACAACAGCGAAGAAGACAGATAAGGTCGCAGAAGAAAAGGTTAAAACCAGCGCCGATAACCCTAAGAAGAAAGCACCATCTAAAGCTACGAAAAAAACCGCATCTAAAAAACCTCCCTCAAAAGCCAAAGGCAGTAAGAATTTTAAGCAGTATGAGGGGAAGACTCTCGTGGTCGTTGAATCTCCGGCTAAAGCAAAAACGCTGGAAAAGATTCTGGGGAGTAGTTACAAGGTGCTTGCAAGTGTTGGACACGTAAGAGA
>JAAYEY010000072.1 GCA_012728505.1 Synergistaceae bacterium
GCCGGGCACCTTTTTGTGTTTTTAGGAAATATTACTTATCCAGAAGTTTCGTTATGAGTCGTGTGAATTTCTTTCCATCTTCTACAGGTTCTCCTTCGCAAATCGCAGCAAGCCCCATTAGAACATTTGCCCATTCTGCGATGTCAGCACTTCCATCCTCTGTATCAGCTGCTATTTTCTTGATAAGAGGATGGGATGGGTTCACTTCAAGAACTTTCTTTTCTTCCGGAACCTCCTGCCCCATGCTGCGGAAGAAGTTTCTCATCTGAGGAGAGATAGGCTCTCCCTTCTGCACGAAACAGGCGGGGGAGTCTACCAGCCTTGTTGATATTTTTACATCTTCCACCATATTGGCAAGCGATTCCTTAAGTTTTGAGATGAATCCTGTTTTTTCAAGTTCCTCTTTTCCCTCTCCGCTATCGAACTCGCTGCCTTCTGGCAACGCAAGGTCTTCCTGAGAAATGGAAAGGAATTCATGTTCATCGAATTTTCTTGCGTGGTTTACCCAAACTTCGTCAACAGCGTCTCCAAGAAGGAGAACTTCAATGTTTTTCTTTTTAAATCCTTCTAGCTTTGGAGAGATCTCAAGGTTTTTTACCGGACCTCCTGTGATGTAGTAGATATTTTTTTGACCGACTGCCATACGTGACACGTATTCTTCAAGCGTGGTTTTTTCGCCCCTAGAATTGTCAAGGAGGCAGAGCTTCATTATCTGTTCTCGGTTCTTTGTGTCAGAGATTATCCCTTCTTTGAGGACTGTGCCAAAAGTCTGCCAGAATTTTTTGTATTCGTCCGGCTTCTCTGCCTTCATTTTCTTAAGTGTTTCCAGGACCTTGCGTGTAAGGTTGTTTTTAATCATTACTGTCTGTCTGTCCTGTTGAAGTATCTCTCGTGAAATATTCAGAGAAAGGTCTTCAGAATCGACCACTCCTTTTATGAAACGCAGATACTCCGGAATCAATTCGCGACAGTCGCTCATAATGAATACACGTCGAATGTAAAGCTGGATACCATGTTTTCCTTCTTGAAAAAAGAGGTCTGCCGGGGGACGGGATGGGATATATAGAAGCGCACTAAATTCGCTTGAGCCTTCAGCTTTGTAAGTTATTCGTTCTAGCGGATCTTCCCAGTCATGTGTAATGTGACGATAAAACTCTTTATAATCTTCCTCGCTTACTTCTGTCTCCGGTCTTGTCCAGAGGGCCTTCATTGAGTTGACAGGTTCTTCTTTTGTCTCTTCCTTCTTATCTTCTTCTTTTTTTTCTTTTGATATATCTTCAAGGAATATAGGATAAGTTACAAAATCTGAATACTGTTTGATTATCCCGCGAAGGGTCCATTCTGAAAGATAGTCCTTCGATGATTCGTTGTCCTTGTCAATTTCTTTCATGTGAAGCACCACGGAGGTTCCGTTTGACACACGGTCTCCTTCTCTTATTGTGTATGAGCCATCGCCTTCAGACTCCCAAATCCAGCTACTGTCTGAACCTGCTTTTTTTGTCTCAACAATGACCTTATCCGCAGCAATAAAACTGGAATAAAAACCTACTCCAAATTGCCCGATAAATTCATCGTTTTTCGAAGATGCTGCTTCGTTCATTGCTTTTATGAATTCTTTTGTACCGCTTCTTGCGATCGTGCCAAGATATGAGACAAGATCATCACGCTCCATACCTATGCCATTGTCTGTTATCGTCAAAGTTTTGGACTCTTTGTCTATCTTGATCCTTATTTCGCCATCCGTTGCTAGATCGGAAAGGTTGGCGTTGCTAAGGCTCTCGATTCTCAGTTTATCCAGCGCATCGGATGCATTGGATATAAGTTCCCTCAAAAAAATATCGGGGTTGGAGTAGACGGAGTTGATCATTAGCTCCAGTACTTGCTTAGCTTCGCTTTGAAATTCATGTCTTTCGATATTTTGTGACATTTAACTACCTCCCAAGTCTGATAATTTAATTTAAGAAATTTGAGCCGGGGCTGCATAGTGTGGTTATGCAGTATACAGCCCCGAAAATATTACTAACTGCAAAGTTTGAAATTAGCAACCGATCCTTGCTTCATTGTATATTATTCAACATGTAACACAAGGTCGTTACCCTGATTCTCCACTACAATTTTTGATCCATCAGAAGCACTTCCTCCTATTATAAGGCGCGCTATCTGTGTTTCAAGTTTTCTCTGAATATATCTTTTGAGCGGCCTTGCGCCGTAGACCGGGTCATATCCGTTTTTGGTGATAACGCTCAGCGCTTCAGGCGTGACTTTAAGTGAGATGTTCCTTTCTTCCATGCGTTTCTCCAGTTGCTTAAGAAGTAGTTTTACTATCTCGGCGATCTCTTCCATTTTTAGGGGTTTGAAGAAGATTATTTCATCCACCCTGTTGAGGAACTCAGGTTTGAATTTAGACCTAAGAGCAGACATTACCTCTTCTCTTGCGTTTTTTGAGATCTCACCGGTTGATGTGTCCATTCCGTTTATAAGGTTTTGGGCTCCTATGTTGCTGGTCATTATTATCACACAGTTTTTGAAGTTCACAGTCCTGCCGTGGCTGTCAGTTATCCGTCCGTCGTCCAGTATCTGGAGGAGGATGTTGAAAACATCAGGATGGGCTTTTTCTATCTCGTCAAATAGGACCACGGAATATGGGTGCCTTCTTACAGCTTCTGTTAGTTGTCCTCCCTCGTCGTAGCCTACGTATCCCGGAGGAGCACCAACCATTCTGGAGACAGAGTGCTTTTCCATATATTCGGACATATCTATCCTCACAATATTCTCTTCTGAGTCAAAGAGCGACTCAGCAAGGGTTCTCGCAAGTTCTGTTTTGCCCACCCCTGTAGGGCCGAGGAAGATGAAAGACCCTATTGGTCTCTTGGGGTCTTTGATCCCAGAGCGGGCTCTCAAAACAGCATCTGCGACCAACTGGACGGCCTCGTTCTGTCCGATGACCCTTTGATGGAGTTCAGAGTCAAGATGGAGAAGTTTTTCTTTTTCTCCCTCCATAAGCTTAGTGACCGGTATGCCTGTCCATTTAGCTATTATCTCTGCTATTTCTTCGTCGGTTACCTCTTCTCGCAGGAGCATTGCTCCAGTTGAAGAAAAATGTTTTTCCTCTTCATCTATTTTTTTCTCAAGTTCAGGTAGTTTTCCGTGACGGAGTTGTGCTGCTTTGTTGAGATCATATTCTCTTTCGGCTTTTTCTATCTGATTTCTGACTTTTTCGACTTCCTCCCTGAGAGATCTGACTTTTGATATATTCTCTTTCTCTGTTTCATACTGCGTTCGAAGCGTATTTGCAAGTTCTTTTTGGTCGGCAAGTTCCTTCTGCAGTATCTCAAGGCGATCCTTGCTTGCTTTATCCTTCTCATTCTTTAGGGCAGCCTCTTCGATCTCTAGCTGCATAACCCGTCTTGAGACATTGTCTAGTTCAGCCGGTAAAGAATCGATGTCAGTTCTGATCATCGCGCCAGCCTCGTCGACAAGATCTATGGCCTTGTCCGGCAGGAATCTGTCTGAGATGTAACGGTCTGATAGGACGGCAGCAGCTACAAGAGCGTTGTCCTGTATCCTAACCCCGTGATGGAGCTGGAAACGTTCTTTTAGACCTCTTAATATGGAAATAGTGTCTTCTACGTTCGGGGCTTCGACCAAAACTGGCTGAAATCTTCTTTCGAGTGCAGCGTCTTTCTCTATATAGTTTCTGTATTCTTCCAAAGTAGTTGCTCCTATACAGTGGAGTTCTCCTCTGGCAAGCATCGGTTTCAGCATATTGCCCGCGTCTAATGCCCCATCGGACTTTCCTGCACCAACGATTGTATGGAGCTCGTCGATGAAGAGAATCACATCTCCCTCGCTCTTTTTTACTTCATTAAGGACAGCCTTAAGCCGCTCTTCAAATTCTCCTCTGAACTTTGCTCCGGCAACCAGTGATCCCATATCAAGTGCAAAAATTGAACGGTCTTTGAGTCCTTCAGGGACATCACCTTTTAGAATGCGTATTGCAAGACCCTCAACGATTGCAGTTTTGCCTACTCCCGGTTCCCCTATAAGAACGGGGTTGTTTTTTGTCTTACGGCTCAATATCCTTATTACCCTTCTTATCTCTTCATCTCTTCCAATGACAGGGTCGAGCTTATTATCCCGGGCAGCTTTGACAAGATCTATTCCATATTTTTCTAATACTTCATATGTATCCTCAGGATTATCGCTGGTAACCCTTTGATTGCCTCTGACATCGCAAAGTGTTAGTAAAAAATTATCTCTGCTGATTCCAAACGTGGAGAAGACTTTGCCGGAGGATGTTGCGTTACCTTCTGAAAGCATGGCGAGAAAGATGTGCTCAACTGATACGTACTCGTCTTTTAACTTACTTGCTTCTTCCTCAGCTTCTACAATAATTTTCGAGAGCCTCTGCGAAAGAAAAATTTTGCCTGACTCCTGGCCTGCACCAGAGATGCGAGGTCTTTTTCTAAGGTCGACCTCCAGTGCATTTTTGATATTTTCTACCGGTAAATTCATTTTTTCAAGAAGTTTCGGTATCAGTCCTTTTTCCTGGCCGATAAGAGCAACAGCAAGGTGTTCGCCATCAACCTCCTGATGACCGTTTTTTATAGCTATATTTTGTGCATCGTAAAAAGCTTCTTGCGATTTTTGCGTCAGTTTATTCATATCCATAAAAACACCCCCATTATTGATGTTTTATTTATTAACTAATGCTGACCAACCTTTAACATTATATAGGTCAGATAAAATCAGACAACTCCAAATCAAGGAATTTGCAAGCGTTTAAAAAAGAATGTTCGTTAAAATAATTGATTATCTTTGAATATCGTTTAATTGCTTTAGTTTACGGAGAATAGTGTTTTAGTTCAGAAAAACATCTGACATTTCAACAGAATAGGCATTATATAAAAAATATTTAGTCAAATAGACTTGACAAGCTATACTTATAAGTTTAAAGTTGCCTTGTCGGATATATATCCGATTATAATATTTTTTGTTGGGAGGCAACACATTGAAAAGCAACGGTACAGTAAAATGGTTCAACGCAACTAAGGGTTACGGTTTCATCACCACGGACGAAGGCAACGATGTCTTTGTACATTTCAGCGCCATCCAGGGCGACGGCTTCAAGACCCTCGATGAAGGTCAGAAAGTATCTTTCGAAATCACTCAGGGCAGCAAAGGCCCTCAGGCTTCTGACGTCGAAAAGATCTAGCATTCGCTAGATAGCATATTTCTTTATTAATAAGGAAATAAACTATTAAGGGAAGACAACGAGATTTCTCGTTGTCTTCCCTTTTATGGGCTTTTATTCGATTTACCCATTGTTTCTGATACTTTCATGACAATTGTGCAAAATACCCCTTGCAAAAAACACACCATTTCATCTATTGTTAATGGTGTTTTTGAGCATAAGAATTACAAATTATGAATTTTTCTAGGAGGCTATAAAATGTCCCTTTTAAAAGATAAAAAACTTCCTGTGACAAAACTTAGACGTACGGCTGATATAGAATCTTTAGGCTTCAGAACGACAAAATCACTTCCTAGGCTAGAGGCACTAGTTGGACAGGAAAGAGCTGTCCATGCAGTAAGTTTTGGTCTCTCGGTAAAGAGCAAAGGATATAACATATTTATGGTCGGTGAGCCCGGAAGCGGGAGAACCACATATGCGATGCAGGAACTTCAGCGTTGCGCGGCAACAATGCCCGCTCCTGATGACTGGGTATATGTATATAACTTTGATGATCCAGGAACACCACTTGCGATTAGATTGCCTGCCGGTAAGGGAAAAGAACTTTCAAAGGACGCTGAAAACGCTGTTGAAGACCTTAAATCGGTCCTTTCAAAGGCTTTTGATAACAATGAGTTTGAGGACAACAAAGCGCAGCTTGTAAAATCTTTCCAAGAAGAAGTTAACAAACATATGGAAGAGCTTCGCAAATGGGCTGAAGAAAAACAATTTGCAATAAAACGTACACCTCAAGGTTTTGTGAATTTACCCATGACCTTTGAGCCCCTCACCAAGGATGCAGAAGAAAAAATAGTCAAAGTGGAAGAAAAGGAAAACAAGACAGAAGAAAGTACTGTAGATACCACTGATACCACTGATACCGCAGCTGCTGCAGATACATCTGACGAAGCTGAAGTCAAGAAAGTTGAGCCTGTCCTTAGAGAAATGCAGCAGGAAGAATTTGAAAACCTCTCTGAAGAGGAACAGGAAAGACTTCAAAAGGCATCAGAAACTATATCCCAAAAAACCCTTGAAACGCTTAGATCCATAAGAGAGCGTGAAAAGGATCTTAAAGAGAAGATAAAAGAGCTTGAGGGCCAGATATGTAGAAATGCGATTGGTCCAACCATTTCAGAACTTAGAGCCAAATATACTCCGAACAAAAAGCTGGAGGCATGGTTCGAAGATTTTACAGAAGATACCGTTGCCAATTTCAATGCTTTCCTTGCTGTAGCACGTGATGAAGCTGCGGAAGTAGATTTTACCCGCTACGAGGTTAATTCGTTCGTTTCAAATAATCCAGAAGAGGGAGCTCCTGTAATAAGTGAGACAAATCCGATCTATTACAATCTAGTTGGAAAGGTCGAGTACGAAAGTCGGCAGGGCAACCTATACACTGATTTTAGAAGAATTACTTCTGGTGCTATACACAAAGCCAATGGAGGATTTCTCGTCCTTGAAGCAGAGGAACTTTTAAGACAGTTTATGTCATGGGATGCTTTAAAACGTGTTCTTCGATGCAGAGAACTTTCTATTGAAAACCTTGGTGAGCAGCTGGGCTATATCCCCGTATCATCGCTTCGACCTGAACCTATACCGATAGACATGAAAGTGGTAGTCATTGGCACTCCGTACCTTTATTATCTACTGAATGTTTATGATCCGGAGTTCCAGAAAGTATTTAAAATAAAGGCTGACTTTGGTACAGAAATGCCAAGAACAAAAGAATCAGAAATGCAGACAGCTCAGTTTATCGCTGGATTTGTAGAACATGAAGGCAAACTTAATTTCACAGCTACTGCGGTTGGTGAAGTGATTGAATGGGCATCTCGCCTGGTTGAAAACCAAAATAAACTTTGTACTCAGTTCAATAAAATAGCTGAGATCCTTGTCGAATCTACAGTCTGGGCCGAAACTGCAGGCAAGAAGCAAGTTGCTCTTGTACACGTCAAAAAGGCAATTGAAGAGAAGACTTTCCGCTCCAACCTTCTCGAAGATAAAATTCGTGAAAGTTATGAGGAAGGTATAGTAAGAATAGATACTAAGGGCTCTGTCGTTGGGCAGATAAATGGTCTTACAGTGATACAACTGGTCGATCATAGCTTTGGTTCGCCTGTGAGGATTACAGCCAACGTATTTATGGGGGAAGAGGGCATAGTAAACATTGAGCGCGAAGTAAAAATGACGGGCCCTATCCACAATAAAGGGCTGCTTATACTTTCAAGCTATCTCGGCAGAAAATATGCTCAGGATTTTCCTCTTTCAATGACAGCGCGTATAGCATTTGAACAGACCTATGGGGGAGTCGAGGGAGACAGCGCTTCTTCAACTGAACTTTATTGCATGCTTTCAGCTCTTTCAGGTGTTCCTCTCAAACAGAGCATTGCGGTAACAGGTTCCGTTGACCAGTTTGGCAATATACAGCCGATAGGCGGAGTTAATGAAAAAATTGAAGGATTTTTCAGCTACTGTAAAGTCTTTGGACTGACTGGTAAGCAAGGTGTAATGATCCCTTACCAGAATGAGCAGCATCTCATGCTCAACCACGAAGTAATTGAGGCTGTCAAGAAAGGTAAATTCCACATCTGGAGCGTAAAGACCATCGATGAAGGAATAGAGATACTTACAGACGTAAAGGCAGGAGTTTCTGATTCTAAAGGAGAATATCCTGCAGACAGCATCCACGGAAAAACAAAGGCATGTCTCGAGGCTTGGATAGAACGCTCCTACAGGCATAAGAAAAAAATGATGGACAAAGTTGATCCGCCTAAAGATGATGAAAAGTCGAAGGATAAAAAAAAGAGCAGAAAAATTGAGGATTTTAACTAGTGAAAAAACCGCACCATGTAAAAGAAATTTTAGATGCTTTTGAAAAACATTGGGGAAGGGAAGCAATCCCCTCGCCTGAATTGAAGCATGATGAGCCGCTTGATGGTCTTATATTGACTTTGCTTTCCCAGAATACAAACGATAAAAATAGAGATAAAGCTTTTGAAAAATTAAAATCAGAGTATCCAGACTGGAATCAGGTTGCAAAGGCGCCCCTTGAAAAAGTAATCGATTCAATCAAGGTTGCAGGATTGGGTGAAACAAAAGCAACCCGAATGAAGCAGATTCTACAAATTATAAAAGATAAATTTGGCGGTTATTCGATAAAGGAATTGCAAAAATGGAAAGCTGAAAAAGCCAGAGATTTTTTGGTATCTCTTCCCGGAGTGGGAGTAAAGACGGCGGGTTGTGTTTTAGTCTTTGATTTGGAAATGCCGGCCTTTCCAGTTGATACCCACGTTGCAAGGATAAGTCGCAGACTTGGGTGGGTTCCGGAAAAGATGCCCCCCGACAAAATACAGGAATACCTAGAAAGCACATTGCCTCCCGAACGTTTCAGAGGATCGCATTTAAACATTATTGAGCATGGCAGGGGAATATGTACAGCGAGAAAACCAGATTGTAAAAATTGCTTTGCAAAAATATGGTGTCAATTCTCAAAAAGCCTTGACGGATGAGCATTTGTTGGTATAATAACTTCTGTTTGCCGGGATGGCGGAAAGGTAGACGCACGGGATTTAAAATCCTGCGAACGCAAGTTCGTGCGGGTTCGATTCCCGCTCTCGGCACCAGCACCACACAGCACGATAACAAATCAAACCGCGGGGTGGAGCAGTACGGCAGCTCGTCGGGCTCATAACCCGAAGGTCGCAGGTTCAAATCCTGCCCCCGCAACCATTTATTTTTAATTTAACCATTAAGCTATTGATAGCAAAGATCGGCAGAGTTAGGCCGGTCTTATTTTTTTGTTTTTTATTTGATTTTGGCTTTTTGATAAACTTTTTCACAGATTGCTTTTGCACATTGCAACATAAAAGTGTCCACTAAATTGGTTTGAGCTTATTGATCCAAAAGTCAGCCACTCGTTTCTGCACCAGTGCACCCTGAAGACGAAGAGTAAATATCTGCTCGTTTCAATACAGAAACAGGAGAAACACTTGTTGGAGTAAGAGACTTTTACGGGCTGTAAGTTTTTTGCAAGGGGAAATGGTGCAATTTCGGGTGTTGACCATTACCAATTCGTCCATTGCGTGCACAATCCTTATTTTTGGCTGTCAACAAATGCTATCAGAGATTAAAACATCAAATTATAGGCAACTTTTAGTCCCCTCTGTGTTATACTTTCTTTTGTAACTAAATGTAACTAAATGTAGCTATGTAGCTTACATCGACATGACTACAATATGTGTCTGGTTTTATTTTTTAGGTAAAAAATCTGTTTTACATTCTTATTTTGCAGCAGCGGATGCCGGTTTTAATGTGAACCTACCTAAACTGTTTCTCGCGCTGTTATTTATATATTATTATATTATTCAAGGTCCAGACTTCTTTTACAGATATAAAAAGATCTAAGTAATGCTATTTTAGGAAGAGGAGGTGTAAGATGAACCTCAATAAAATGTTCGCTAAATCACATTTCACTGTTGTTTGTTTAGTGATGTTCACTATAGGACTTCTACCTGCCGGAGCAGATTGTTCTGAAATACTTGACCTTGAAAAACTATTGGTTATTTCAAGAGAGGCTAACCCCATCATTCTTGCTGCGAAAGCCCGTGTCCGTCAACAAGAGGGCCGTGCAATAGAGAGGCGATCATATCAGATGCCCCAACTATATGGATCGTTTGGTTATGAGAAGCTGAACAGAGCGCCTTATTCCGATGCTTACGACCGTGTCGGAGGAACTAAAATTGGTATTGTACCAATGGGATACGATGATACATACCGGGCTGCGTTGAGCTTGACACAGGTGCTTTACAGCGGAGGGACTCTTACCGCTCGTACAAAAGCAGAAGAACTGCTTGTCACTGCAAGAAAAACAGAACTTGACCGTACGATTCAACAGGTTGGAAATGGTACTCGCAGGGCCTTTTACGAACTGCAGAAATCTATTTCCGGCGCTCAGGTTGCAAGAGAGGCATTGGATCTTGCTAGTGAGCACCTCCGCCAGGTAGAGATTTTTTATCGGACAGGTGCTGTTGCAAAGAACGAAGTTTTAAGGGTGCAAGTCTCAGTTTCTTCATCAAAACTTAACTTAATTCAGGCAGAAAGCAACGTAAAAGTTGCTTGGAAAGAACTTGAAAGAATAACAGGGCAATCATTGGAAGAAAACTACACAGTTGTTGCCGGAGATTTTGATCTGGAGAAATTCGACATTCCTGAGGATCCTTTGACAAAAGCTTTGGCCTTGAGACCTGAACTGAAAGGACTCGAAGCTTCAAGAAATGCTGCTTTGCAAACAGTAAAAGCGGTCAAGGGACAGATATTGCCGCAGGTCAGTCTTTCTGCGCAAGCTAGTGTTGCCGATGATAAAGTATTCCCTTCAGAAGAGGACAAATGGAAAATAGGAATTAATGCCGAACTTAGGCTGTTTGATTCAGGCAAGGTCCACGGGCAGGTAGTAGAAGCTCAGGGAGTGGCTGAAGAATTATTGTATCGTATTGATGATATGAAACGAGATATAGGACTGGATGTATCAAAAGCCCGCGTAAACCTTGATTCAGCTGTCCAAAAGGTCGAAGTCGCGGAAGACTCTGTAGTCCAGTCTGAGGAGGACTACCGAATAGCAATGAAACGTTATCAGAATCAAATGGGAACTAACATTGATGTGCTGGATGCCCGTTTAGCCCTGACTGATACTAGAAATGCCAGGACAAATGCAGTTGCGGAAGCCAGAACGGCCTATGCTGACTTACTATATGCCATGGGTGAATTATAAGATTACTTTTGAGAGTTTTCTGCTGAGGGAGGAATAACTATAGATGTCTAAGCCTGAAAAATCAAACGCTATACCGCAAAAAAAGAAAAGGAACGTTTTTATATGGGTTGCCATTATAGCTATTGTGGTGATAGCGGCAATAATGGGCTGGATGCTTTTGAAGCCCTCAAAAAACAATGTAGGGTTGGTTAGTGGAAATGGCCGTATTGAGGCCACTGAAACTAATGTTGCGACAAAACTCGGAGGCAGGGTAGTTGAAATAATGGTGGATGAGGGAGATTTTGTAAAAGAGGGACAAATGTTGTCGAAGATGCAGGTCGACGTTCTTGAAGCACAGCGTAGTGAAGCTGTTGCTCAGAAGGAACAGGCTGTTGCTACGGTTGCGGGAGCCGAGGCTCAGGTCGCCGTCCGAAGGGGAGATGTTGCTGTAGCAGAGGCCGTTGTTAAACAGCGCAAGAGTGAACTGGATGGTGTCCAGAAACGTTATGTACGTTCTAAAGCTCTGATGGATGAACATGTAATATCAGTCCAGGAATTTGACAACATAACCTCGGAATTTGATGCCAAAAAGGCTCAGCTTGTCTCTGCCCAGTCCCAGGTCATAGCTGCTAAAGCAGTAGTAAATGCAGCCCAGGCCCAGACCATCAATGCCAGATCTGGTGTTACTGCAGCCCAGGCAACGATTGCCCGTATAGAGGCCGATATAGAAGACAGTCATCTGAAAGCTCCTCGAGATGGCCGTATACAATACCGTGTTGCTGAGCGCGGAGAGGTACTGCCGGCTGGAGGAACGGTACTTAGTCTGGTTGACCTCAGTGATGTATATATGACATTTTTCCTTCCTGAAGCAGTGGCAGGTCAGATTGCGATTGGAAGCGATGTTCGAATAATATTGGATGCGGCTCCTAGTTATATCATACCGGCGCAGGTATCCTTTGTCGCAAGCGTAGCGCAGTTTACACCAAAAACTGTGGAGACAGCCAGTGAAAGAGAAAAACTAATGTTCAGGGTAAAGGCAAGAATTTCTCCTGAATTGCTAAAGAAAAACATAGAAATGGTTAAAAGTGGGCTTCCAGGTGTAGCCTGGCTCAAATTGGACCCAAATGCTGAATGGCCGGCAAATCTGGAAAACAAGGTGAAATAATGACTCGTGATTGGAAGGGTTCTGCTCCAGTTGCTACCCTGACTGATATTTCGCTGAGTTATGGAAAAACCCTTGCGCTGGATAACGTTTCGCTAAACATTCCGGCGGGCTGCATGGTTGGAGTGATTGGGCCTGATGGGGTAGGAAAGTCCACAATGCTCTCCCTACTTTCTGGCGCAAAGGCAATTCAACAGGGAGAAGTTATGGTGCTGGATGGAGATATGTCCAGCAAACGCCATCGTGATGATGTTTGCAATCGTATTGCGTATATGCCGCAAGGACTTGGTAAAAACCTTTCCCCAACTCTCTCTGTTGAAGAAAATCTTCAGTTCTTCGGTATACTTTTTGGTCATGGGTCAGAGGAACGTCGCAGCCGCATAGATGATTTATGCAGGAGTACAGGGCTGACAAAGTTTCTGGATCGTCCGGCAGGCAAGCTGTCCGGTGGAATGAAGCAGAAACTTGGACTTTGCTGTGCTCTGATACATGACCCCGATTTTCTTATTTTAGATGAGCCTACAACCGGCGTTGACCCGCTTGCACGTGCTCAGTTCTGGGATCTTATAAACCGGATCAGGGACGAACGTCCTGAAATGAGCGTAATCGTTGCAACAGCATATATGGATGAGGCCCAGCGTTTTGACTGGCTTTTCGTTATGGATTCAGGCAAGGTTCTGGCAACAGGTACACCTGCTGAACTGCTTGAAAGGACAAAATCTGATTCTCTTGATGCTGCTTTTATTGCCTTACTCCCAGAAGAAAAACAAAAAGAACACAATGAAGTTGTTATTCCACCTCTTGTTATGGATGAAAAGGCAGGATTTGCCATTGAGGCAGAGGGACTTACAATGCGTTTTGGCAAGTTTGTCGCCGTTGACCACGTCAGCTTGAAAATCAGTCGTGGAGAAATATTTGGATTTCTTGGTTCAAACGGCTGCGGCAAAACGACTACGATGAAAATGCTGACCGGATTACTTGAACCTTCAGAGGGGCATGCCTCTCTCTTTGGATATGAAGTCAGCGCGAGTGATATTGATACTCGTCGTCGTGTAGGTTACATGTCTCAGCTCTTTTCACTTTATACGGAACTGTCTGTTCGCCAAAACCTTATCTTGCACGCAAGACTATTTAAAGTAGATAAAGAAGAAATTCCATCTCGAGTGAATGAAATGGTAAAGCGTTTTGGGCTGGAAGATGTTCTTGATGCGATGCCGGATAAATTACCACTGGGGATACGCCAACGCCTCTCACTTGCTGTGGCAATGGTACATAAACCGGAACTTCTTATTCTTGATGAACCGACCTCCGGAGTAGATCCGGTTGCACGCGACACAATGTGGCAATTAATGATTGACCTCTCTCGAAACGACGGTGTCACAATTTTTGTCTCGACGCATTTTATGAACGAAGCAGAGCGGTGCGACCGTATCTCACTTATGCATGCGGGGAAGGTGCTTGTTACTGATACACCGACCGACCTTGTTAGGAATAGAGGTGCGGCTAACCTGGAAGAGGCATTTATCAGTTATCTGGAAGAGGCAACTTCAGAGAATGAGGATGTGTCTTCTGCCCCTGTTCCGAAAAAAGAAAAGATAAAAAAAACAAATCAAAGCAATAGTCCAAGGAGTTATAACAGATGGTTTAACTGGAAGCGCGCCTGGAGTTACTGCCTGCACGAATCACTTGAATTAATGCGTGATCCTGTCCGTGGAGTAATGGCAATGTTTGGAACTCTTATTCTTATGTTTGTTATCGGATACGGCATAAGTTTGGATGTAGAAAACTTATCCTACGCGGTGCTTGATCGTGACCAGACAGTTTTGAGCCAGAATTATGCGTTGAACCTTTCAGGGTCAAGATATTTTATAGAGCATCCTCCAATTGCAAATAATAAGGAAATGGAAGTGCGTATGAGATCCGGGGAACTTAATCTCGCGATAGAAATACCACCGAATTTTTCACGTAATATAAAACATGGTAAAAATGTGCAGATAGGTGCCTGGGTGGATGGAGCAATGCCGGCACGTGCTGAGACTGTTGGAGGTTATGTAGAGGGTATGCACCAGAGTTGGCTGCAGGAGAAAGTAATGAGACAGCCTCAACAGATAGCTGCAGCGAACATGGCTGCAGTTGAAACACGGTTTCGTTACAATCCAGATGTTAAAAGTTTTCCTGCTATAGTGCCGGCTGTTATACCTTTGCTTCTCCTTATGATCCCGGCAATGCTCTCTGCTCTGTCTGTCGTACGAGAGAAAGAGATGGGCTCCATTGTCAACCTCTATGTTACACCTGTTAGCCGAGCTGAATTTCTTATAGGAAAACAGATGCCTTATATTGCCATAGCAATGCTCAACTATGTGACATTGACTTTGCTGGCTGTAATGGTATTTAAAGTTCCTATAACGGGCAGTTTGGCGCTGATGACAGTTGCAACATTTTTCTTTGTCATATTTTCAACAGGTATCGGACTTTTTTCTTCAACGTTAACAAAGAGTCAGATAGCCGCCATGTTTATTTCAATAATTATTACAATGATCCCGGCTGTCCAATATTCAGAATTGTTAAACCCTGTCTCATCTCTTGAGGGTGTAGGGTATTATATCGGGCACATATATCCGGTGACCTACTATATAAACATTTGCAGGGGAGTTTACAATAAGGCACTCGGTTTTTCTAGCCTATACAAGTATTTATGGTTTATCTTTTTATCTATACCGGTCGTAATGACATTCTCTATATTGCTTCTTAAGAAACAGGAGTCCTGAAAAATGCTGAGTGTAAAACATGTATATCGTTTGGGAGTAAAAGAACTCTGGAGTCTCGCGCGTGATCCAATGATGCTGTTTCTCATTGTCTTCATGTTTACCTGTCAGATATACCTGGCTGCCTCTAGTATGCCTGAGACACTTCACAACGTTGCTATAGCTGTAGTTGATGAGGATGACTCTGCTCTCTCAAACCGTATTGTTTCCGCTTTCTATCCTCCGGAATTTAAGACTCCGGTATTAATCAACCTTTCAGAGATGGATCAAGGCATGGATGCCGGAAATTATACTTTTGTTCTTGATATTCCACCCGATTTCCAGAGAGATCTTAGTGCAGGAAAATCACCGGCAATTCAGCTTAACGTGGATGCTACACGCATGACTCAGGCATTTACGGGTAGCGGTTACATACAGAAGGTGATTATGGGAGAGGTCGGCGAATTTGTTCAGGGCTACAGACTGAACGCTGAACCTAAGATAGATCTTGCACTTCGCATGCGTTATAACCCCAATCTTGAAGTGTCATGGTTTGGAGCGTTGTCGGAAATTATCAATAATCTTACGATGCTCTCAATTATACTTGCCGGTGCAGCTCTTATTCGAGAACGGGAACACGGGACAATTGAACATTTGCTTGTAATGCCTGTTACTCCAATAGAAATAATGATATCCAAAATTTGGTCCATGGGCCTGGTTGTTATAATCAGTGCAGGAATATCGTTAAAAGTTGTTGTACAGGGGCTTTTAAATATTCCGGTCCAGGGTTCTATATTGCTCTTTCTCTGTGCTGCAACTTTGTGTGTTATCGCAACGACATCAATAGGAATTTTTATGGCCACTGTGGCCCGTTCGATGCCCCAGTTCGGAATGCTTTCTTTGCTGATTCTGTTGCCGTTGCAACTGCTCTCGGGCGGTCTTACACCTCGGGAGAGTATGCCGGTCCTTGTCCAGAAATTGATGTTAGGTGCTCCTACCACGCATTTTATTGCTGCCGGACAGGGAATACTTTTCCGTGGTGCCAGTTTTGGTGATGTGTGGATAAATTTTCTTGCTATGGCAGTTATAGCATCTGTGTTTTTCTTGATTGCGCTTAATAGATTCCGTAAAACTATAAGCCGGATGGCTTAGTTGGTTGATCTCAATATTAACGCTGATCAACAACAATATGTTTTTGGGGAGTTGCTTTATTTTGAAAACTAAGTTAAAATCTCTCTCGTGACGCTAGAAAAACGCTTTTATCTCTCTCTTGTGCTCGCGAACAATTTGGCGCTGTAGCTCAGCTGGCTAGAGCATTCGGTTCATACCCGACAGGTCACCGGTTCAAATCCAGTCAGCGCCACCAGCATATTATCAGGGAAAATCCCTGTTGTAAGATCCCCTTGTTTTGTAGGGGATTTTTTATTGTCTAAAATTAGATTTGTTTCAAAGAGAAAATGAGCAAATTGCTTAGCTGTAACTAGGTAAAATAAATGTATTGTTTCAGGTAATGAGAATATAATCACAACATGTATAAACTTTGTGATACTTCTGAATTTCATAAAAATACATTGGAGGTGTTTTCGGTGAAAGTTGCTCGTGTTCTTCTCATCGTAACGTTATTGATAATCCTTGTAGGGGGTGTGGCAAAAATTGCCGAGGCTTCAGAGAACAAGTTAGAAGGTATTATTTCAGATCAGAATGGATCTCCAATTTCAGGTGTTAAAGTTAATATTTGGGATGGCAAAGTTCTGCGTCAGACAGTATCTGATTTGACAGGTAAATATTCTGTCTCAGGCATAACTCCGAGGACTTTTTTTGCAGTACGTCTAACTAGAAATGATTGTGAAACAGTTCGGATGGAAAGGATGCTATTCCCTGAAAAAGAAAACCTCCTCCTCACAGCAGAATTTTTAAATTTAGCAGTAAAATCAGATTTTACCGTAAGAGTGCCTTCCAACCCTTCCACAGGTTATTCTTGGACAGTGCTGTTAAATACTCCTAGTAACATACTTAATTTTAGTAAAAAAGCAATGGAAGAAGAAAAGAAAAAAACCGAGAATGAGAATCATACACTAGGCAGAGGGGGATATGAACTCTGGGAGTTCAACACCCAAAGAGCCGGAAAAGCAAGTTTGCTTCTAGGATACTTCCGCTCTTGGGAAAAACCAATCTCCCCGATTCGCTACCATATTTGTTCGGTTGTTGTGAAGTAGTA
>JAAYEY010000006.1 GCA_012728505.1 Synergistaceae bacterium
AATCAAAAATGCCAAAAAGAACGCATCTTCCGACGGAGGCGGCGGAGGCGGCGGAGGCGGAGGCTGAGGAGGCTAAAAAACAAGGCTCGGTGAGCCTTACTGAAAATAGACTCGGGCGGCCCTTAAGGGCCGCCCTTTTTAATGTTATTCGACAGTCTGAAGTTGGTTTAATTATCTTTTATCTTCTTACTATACGGCGTATCTTTAAGAGGCAAAGCTGTACGGAAGATTCCGTCCTTGTTGTAATATGCAAGCTGTATGGCTGGAGCACCGGGTATCACTACTATTTCACCTAACCCCTTTGCTCCTCCTGCAACACCTTCTTTGCCTTTTCCCAGAACCAAACTTATGATCTCAGGCACCATATCAGCTTTAAAAAGCCCCAAAGTTCCGAACTTCGCCTGAGGCACACACTCTTTTAGCGGATAATCTTCCGTGAGCGCATATCCCATGCCCATTACTACACCGCCCTCTATCTGACCCTCTACGCTTTTTGGATTTATGGCTACACCGACGTCGTGAGCCGCTATTATCTTTCCTATTCTGCCATCTTCTCCCAATATAACCAGATGGGTTGCATAGCTATATGCTATGTGGCTTACGGGGTGAAGCTTGTCCGAGCCCATTTTGTCTGTGACGCTCTCAAACTCAGCGTAGAACTCGTGCCCCTCCAGTTCGGAGATAGATTTATTTCTTAATCCTTCTTTAAGCTTTGCGGCGGCTTTTCTCGTCGCCTCTCCTGTAATAACGGTCTGCCGCGACGCAGTAGTATTTCCTGAATCGGGGGTAAGGAAGGTATCTGCCGGATCATGAATCACAAGTTCAGGATCGAGCCCAGTCACATCACATACCATTTGCGTAAGGACAGTCCCAAGTCCTTGCCCTATACATGACGCACTTGTTGCTATGTGCACCTTGCCTTCTTTTACCCTAAGTTTGCATCTTCCAAAATCAGGGACACCGACTCCAAGCCCGGCGTTTTTCATCGCACTTGATATTCCCGCACCCGGGTTCTTATCATATTCATCTTTTACAGCGAGAAGGGTCTCCTCAAGCGCAGTTGTTTCATCAGCTATCTGCCCGTTTGGAAGCTCGTCTCCAGGTCTTATCGCATTGATAAAACGGAACTCCCAGGGAGACAGGCCAACCTTTTCAGCAAGCTGGTTTATGTTGCATTCTGTAGCAAAACAGCTCTGTGTTACACCAAAACCTCTGAATGCCCCTCCGGGCGGATTGTTTGTATAAACAGCCATACCGGTGATGTCAATATTCTGATAGTTGTAAGGTCCAGCTGCATGGGTACATGCTCTCTGCAGAACCGGTCCACCAAGGGAAGCATAGGCCCCAGTGTCAGAGATTATAGTGGCTTTCATTGCTGTCAGCCTTCCTTTTTCATCACAGGCTGTGGTCATTTCTATCTCCATTGCGTGCCTTTTTGGATGTACTTTGATACTTTCCGCCCTTGTAAGAGATACTTTGACAGGACGGTCCGTAAGAAATGCAAGAAGCGCTGCGTGGTGCTGAACGCTCATGTCCTCCTTGCCGCCAAACCCTCCACCTACCATAGCTGCGGTGACCCTGACCCTATCATGAGGTAGTCCCAAGGCTTCAGAGCACTCTTCCATAGTCTGATATACCCCTTGATCTCCTGAGATAATCCTTAACACTCCGTTTTCCTCCAGAAAAGCAACTGCAGTCTCGGGTTCAAGAAAAGCATGTTCTGTAAAGGGCAAGGAATAGTGGTTTGTCACAACATACTTAGATTTACTTATAACCTCATCCGCGTTTCCTCTCTTAAGATATTCACGAGAGATAATGTTCCCATTTTCATGTATAAGAGGGGCTCCTTCCACGAGAGCTTCCGAAGGTGAAATAACAGGTTTCAGTACTTCATATTCCACTTTGATAAGTTTTTTTGCTTTCTCCACGATGTCAGGAGTCTCAGCTGCAACAAGGGCTAGCGCGTCTCCGATATATCTGGTACAGCTGCCTACAGGTATCATTACGTCCCAATCCTTGACAAAGTGGCCTATTTTTTTATTTCCGGGGACATTTTCTGATGTAAATACACCGACTACCCCATCTAGTTTTAAAGCCTCTGAAATATCTATGGATTTGATTACAGCCCTTGGATGCTCGGTCCTTAGCGCAGAGCCATAAATCATGCCGTCCATTTTTATATCAGCTGCATATTGAGCAATACCAAGTACTTTAGCTTCAGCATCTATGCGCGGTATATTCTCCCCGACAGCTCCCGTGTAATGCTCCTTAGGAACAAAAATGTCTTCCCTGAACATTTTGGCGGAAAGAAGTATTGCCTCCTCTATCTTTTTGTAACCGGTGCACCTGCAAATATTATTTTTTATTGCATCTTTGACATCTTCAAGCGAAGGAGACGGAACTTTGTCTATCAAAGCTTTGGCGCTTATAACCATTCCGGGTATACAAAATCCGCACTGCACCGCTCCTGAGCTTGAAAACGCATAGGAATAAACATCTTTTTCTCGCTGGCTCAGTCCCTCAACTGTGAGGATGCTTTTCCCGTTAAGGTTTTTCAGTTCCTGGACACAGGCTTTGCAAGCTACCCCGTCTATAAGAACCATACACGTACCACAGGCTCCTTCCTTACATCCGTTCTTTACAGACGTAAGGCAAAGATCCTCCCTTAAAAAGTCTATAAGTTTTTTGTTTATATCTGAGTTCGTTTTTACTCCGTTAACTAAAAGTTCAAACATTTTAATACCTCCCTAAATGGGAATATGAGCCATAAAGGCTTTTATAAGGTGCATTGTCTTATTGGGCAGTTCTATTTCAGGGCTGTCAAATGAAGATATGTATATAGTGCCATTGTATCTGATTTTAAATGTTCCTTTATCGAGCTCTGTAAAACCACTGTTATCGCTGTCGTTGAAATCTTCTTCTTTTGAAAAATATGTAAATTTATCTTTATAGGGCTCACCTGCCCAAGGACAGAAGGTCGTGCAGTTGCCGCACTCGTTGCACAGGTCATCAATATGTATTATTTGTGGTGTGGATGACCCTTCGATAAAGAGCGATATGTTTGCCCGGTTTGGGCATACGTCAACGCAGTTCTCACATACGGTCAAACAGTCAAGGCATCTTTTGTGTTCTTCCTCTAATGAATCGGAAAAGAGTAGTTTGCCTTTTTTCGAACGAGCCTTTTCAATGTCTCGATTCGTTTGATTCTTTTCGTTTTCTATCTTCAAATTCTCTCTTGATAATATTTCGTCAGCTATGGCCCTCGCATCTGCTATAGCTTCGACAACTGTTGCAGGACCTTTTTTTGCATCTCCCGCAACGAATACTCCTTTGATATTTGTTTCATATGTCTTTATGTCGCTAAGTACTCTGCCCTTTTCATCTACGCTTATACTGTTTGACGTGAAATAATCTGGATCTGTCTTTTCTCCGGCCGCTATTATTATTGAGTCTGCCGGAATTGATATAATCTCTTCGGTCGGCACTGGCAGCCTTCTTCCTGATTCGTCACGGTCACCCAATGTCATTGTCCTACAGCAAAGCTGCCCGGCCTCCTGTGAAATGGGGGCCAGAAGCTCCCTGAATATTACTCCATCATCTTTCGCAAGTAACAGCTCTTCTTCCTGTGCCGGCATATACTCCTCAGTTCGCCTGTAAATTATGCTCACATTCTCTACGCCCTTGACTCTTTTCGCAGCCCGAGCAGCATCCATTGCAGTGTTTCCTCCACCGATCACAGCAACGTTTTTACCTAAATTTAAATCCTGTGGGTCTTTCTTATACGCAGCAAGAAAATCAAGAGCATACATTGACCTTTGAGCACTAATATCCAGAGAAACGTGCTTCCATGCTCCGACAGCTATGACCACATAATTGAACCCTTTTTCTGCAAGTTCTTTTACAGGTTTTATTTCACTGTTAAGGATAAACTCTGCTCCCATGCTGCTGATTATCTTTACATCGTTCTCTACTGCGTCTGAGCTTATCCTGAATTCTGGAATAATGTGTTCCACTATGCCCCCAAGTTTATTACTTTTCTCAAAGACCGTAGCGCCTATACCGTACCTCTGAAGGAAATATGCGGCGGCGAGTCCTGCCGGTCCTCCGCCGATGACAGCAACTTTAGTCCGGCTCATCATTTCGGGCGGCCTAATCTTATTGACGATAGTTTTATATCCTTCTTCTGCTGCCTTTAGTTTTATGTCTCTTATCCTGACGGACTCTTCATAGTGATTTCTTGTGCAGCAAGACATGCACCGATGTGTGCAGATAGTACCTGTAATAAATGGGAGCGGGTTTTTGTCGAGTATGAGTTCCAGCGCTTCGCTGTATTTATGTTCTCCCACAAGAGAGATATATCCCGGCACATCTTGATCTATCGGACAGCCCTCGCTGCATGGAGCTATGAAGCAGTCAAAGAGAGGCAATTTATCTTTTTTCAGAAAAACTTCACTCTGTTTAATATGCTTTCTATACCATTCATTTTTCTCTGTCTCTTGGATCAGACGATCAATAAGTTCGACTGAAATACCATCCGGCACTTTGTTTCCAGTCTCAGCAAAAGATTCCGCTATCTGTTTAAACCTATTGTATCCCCCAGGCTTTAAAAGAGTGGTCGCCATTGTGACGGGCCATAT
>JAAYEY010000073.1 GCA_012728505.1 Synergistaceae bacterium
ATACGTGATGAGGAACACCGCCCATAAAAAGAAAGTGTAGTTGATGAAAAAATTAGAGAAATAGGTTCCTATCAACATGCCCAGTGAGAGCAACGTTGTTTTCAGAAAGAAATAGTCCCAGAAGGTATATTTATTAGCTGCCCCAATCATCTTCCTTATAAAATTAAACATAATGGTCTCTCCCTCAGAAAATAGTATTTTTACTTCGAAATAAACCTAATTTAATTGATAATTAGATTGAGGATAAGTCGTTTTCTTCTAAAATGGTAGTAGAATAGAGGCACTATACACGATTATAAATGTTTTTTTTCGATAAAATTTCTTTTGCAAAAAAATATCGATGAAGACCCGAGGTGTATGAATGAAATCTAAGGTCTTACTGATCAACGATCCTCCCATAGATCAAATCATAATTGACAGTATTTTAGCTCGTTTCGATGTCTTGGTGGTCTCTGACGCATCTGAGGCAATCAGTCAAATGCGGACGCTTCCTGATATAAGTTTGGTCATCTTCGACGTTGATATGAAACACATGGATGTTTTTAAATTCCTTAAGAAACTTAATTCTGGGCGCAGAACCAAAAATATACATAAAATAATATTTACAAATGATGGTGAACTAGATAAAGAAATAGAAGAATCAGAATCTGTAACAATCGACTGCATGAAAAAACCTATAAGAATCGGATTACTTAAGGCAAGGATCTTACTTCATGTTGAAATGATAAGGTTCCAGTATCTTCTGGATGAAAGAATAGACGAGAGCAGCCTCACTCTGCACGCATTACTTGACCAAGCACCGATGGGTATAGTTGTAGCGTACGGAGATGAACCATCTGAAGATTTAGAAAATGATTCGGCAATAATTAATCCAATGTTTGAGAAGATGACAGGCCGGACAAGAAAAGAGCTCCTAAAACTTGGATGGGCTAAAATTACACATCCGGATGATAGAAAAAAAGATGTAGACAGCTTTCATGATTTGCTTTCCGGAAAAATTAAAGGATATTCAATAGAAAAACGGTTTATAAGGCCTGATGGAGCAGTAGTGTGGTTGGATATAACAGTTGCTCCTTTAAAACTTAAGAACAATTCAAAATACAGACATATATGTATGGCCCAGGATATTACCGCACGAAAAAAAGCAGAAGAACTTTTGCACGAGAGTGAGCGCAGCAAATCTATATTGCTTTCAAATTTTCAGGGTATGGCGTACAGGTGCAACTATGATCCTGAATGGACCATGCAGTTCGTATCCGAAGGTTGTTACGAACTTACAGGTTACTTGCCAGAAAGCCTCTTAAATAACCAAGTCCTAAGTTACAAGGAATTGATGGTCCCCGAGTCCCAGGGAAAATTCTGGTTGGAATGGTCCAGTATTGTGGAAAAAGGATTTCCTTATCGTTCTGAATATCAAATAATCACGGGATTAGGAGAAATAAAATGGGTCCTTGATATTGGGCGAGGAGTTTTTGACGACAAAGGAAATATTGAAGCACTGGAAGGAATAATAATTGACATTTCGAAGAGCAAGGAACAGGCATTAAAGCTTATATACCAGAGCGAACACGACCCGATTACAGACCTCTATAACTGTGGATATTTTAAAAAGATGCTCTCAATAAAACTAAGTGAAGAAAAAAAGACTAACGACGCTGTTCTTCTTTTGCATGTCAAAAAAATAAACTCTATCAGTCTTACTTATGGTTATTGTTTTAGCGAACAGGTAATGACTACGCTTGTGAGAGAATTATTATCAATCACAAATGACGATATAAAGTTGTTCCAGGTATCTTTCGAAAGATTGGCTCTATATGTTTCGGGATTTAAGAGTGACACAGATCTGACATCTTTATGTGAAACTATTTTTAGCCTGATGTCCAACATCGAGATAGTCAATGTAACAGGATGCGGGATTGGCATATTAAAGATGAATGACTATGGTGATGACCCTGAAACGATCCTTAAAAATGTCTCGATCGCCGCCGAAAAGACGGATAAAAACAATCTATTCAGCCTCTATTTCTTTGATGAGAAATTAAAAGAAAAGGTGCTCCGTGAAACAGAGATAGAAAAAGAACTTTTGGCTGAGTCTCATGACGGTTTTGACAGCATATATCTAGATTATCAGCCATTTATCTCTCTAAAGAACGGAAAAATAGCTGGTTTTGAAGCACTGGCAAGAATGAAAAGCAAAAGTCTCGGATTAGTCCCACCGCTTGATTTTATCCCGTTGGCAGAAGAGCTTCAGATTATAATTCCTATGGGTTTTAAGATTTTCCGGATGGCGTGTGAGTTTACCAAGGAGCTTGAAACATCAGGATATAAGGATATCAAAATATCTGTGAATATTTCCACGATACAGCTTATCAATTCTAATTTCGTGGAAAAGGTTATAAAGATTATGAATGAGACAGGTGCCAATCCCAAAAATCTTTCTCTGGAAGTTACGGAATCGGTATTCACGGATAGCTTTGATTTGGTAAACCAGAAACTTGGTGAATTGCAAGAGATTGGAATTACAATCTTTATTGATGACTTTGGTACAGGGTATTCATCCCTTGCTCGTGAAAGAGAATGGAATATCGATTGTCTCAAGATTGACAAAACTTTTATAGATAAATTAGAGGTACTTGACTACGGAGATGCCATAACCGGCGACATTATTTTGATGGCTCATAAACTTGGGCATCTTGCTTTAGCTGAAGGCGTAGAAACAGAAAGGCAAAAGAAGTTTCTTCTTGATCATGGATGTGATTTTATGCAGGGGTACCTGTTCAGCAGACCGATCGATCCTTCTTCAGCTATAGAATTACTAAAAAAAACAAATTTTCCACCAACTTTCCTGCATGATTCGAGATAGCGAAACCAGTGATTTAAAGATTTAAAGACACTGGATCTCCGCTAGGATCATGCGGAGAAGACGAAAAAGAGGTACAGAAAATCACTAATAACAACAGGTGGGAAAGTTGAGTTAATGTTAGAATGTCGGCAGATAACAAATTTAGAGGGGATTGATACAAACGATGTATTCTTCTGTTGACGTTCTGAGAGCGCGATTCTTGCGTCTTTTAATTTTCTGTCTGACTATTGCACTTTTTTTCGTTTTTCCATCAATTTCAAATGCCGAAGTACGCATTGAAGAAGAAGTTGGAAAACTGCTAGTGAAGGAATTTAACCCCGAGAAATTGATGGTTCAGGCAACAGAGGGAGGAAGCTTCCTTTATGCAAAAGCAACAGGTATAACGATAGAAGGCGTCAGGATTGATAGCGTCTCTTTGTACGCAATGATGAAAGAACCTCCCAAAGACATCTCACAGGAGGACAAATACAAGCTTGCAGACCTTATATACTTCTCTCGTGGTGAGGTTGTCATTCTGGAAAAAGATCTTGAAGATTATACCGGCAAGGAAATTGAAGATATTAAGGGATTCAAAGATCTTAAATGCGACTTTTCACGAGAAGGCATAAAACTCTCAGGCGTTTACACGGCAACGTTTCTCTTTACGTTCAATGTAAGGCTTGAAGCTACTTCTAAAATTAAGTTCGATGACAAGGGGCTATATCTTACAGATACCACGCTATATGTATCCGGCATCAAGCAGCCCCAATACATGACCAGTCAGCTTCTGGAACGGATCAATCCACTAATAGCAAAAAATAAGATTCCTTTTCCGGTAAGGATAACAGACATTATTTTCCTAGATGACAAAATCGTTATAACGGGGAATCCGAAACCCCTCAAAGATGCAAACATCTGGAAATACAGCAAATAGTGAAATAAGGGCAGCATATCCCCACTTATTCGGGGGTAGTGGGTTATTCCTTATTCTGTCTTAACCTCCTGCGAGTACAAAACGAGAATTTCTAATAAGAGCTTGGGTGCATGATTCAGTTGCCCAAGCTCTTTTTATATTCTTGTAAAAATCCGGACTGAAGGCAGCGATTCACACTCTCGACCTTTTCGTTCATAAGTAAAAAAAATATAAAGAATAGAAAGTAAGGAAGAAGACATTAATATAGCTTTTTTGTAACATAAAATTAAGTCAAACTATACTCTTGCTTATTTAAGAAAAAAGGGTGAAAATTTAAAAAAGTAATAAAATAATTATGAACGGTGTTTCTAACTCGCATGTTGAACGAAGGGGAGCTTATAATGGCAAAATTTAAAAAAAATATGTTGATTTTATTATTCCTAACCCTAACTCTTTTTATTATTGCTCCTTATGCCAATGCTTCGCCAGAATCATATCAAAATACAAAAGAAACAGCACGAGAGGCAGTCTGGAAAGCTATCACATCGGGACAGTGCAGTTCGGCTACTGTTGCTGTGATGGACAAAGGAAAAGTAGTATATTCAGAGCAATTTGGTGCCGCTGAAAGAAAAACCGATAAAAGTGTAGATAAGTACACACGATTTAATATTGGTTCTACAAGCAAAATGTTTGTCGCTGTTTCTGTACTGCTGTTGGTAGACGAGGGCAAAGTCTCTTTAGATGACCCTGTTGTAAAATACATTTCCGATTTTGTAATGAAAGATCCAAGATACAGGAACATTACAGTTAGGATGCTCTTTAACCACTCTTCCGGCCTTTCAGGTTCCTCTTTCCTTTTTGGTTATGAGCCTGAAGGAGATCCTCACAAAATTCTTCTTGAAAGACTGAAGGATGAAAATCTAAAGCATGATCCCGGAGCTTTTAGCATTTACTGCAACGACGGTTTTACTCTTGCAGAGATGATAGTAGAGAGACTATCCGGCCGGAAATTCATCGACTTCCTAGTGGAAAGAGTATTTTTGCCGCTTGGCATGAAGGATACAAAAGAAAGCATAGGAGAGGTCGGAGGGAATATATCCCATTTTTATGATCCGGAAACAGGCAAAAAATATCCGGCGGAAGTAATATTAGTACATGCCGCAGGAGGTCTCTCCTCAACAGCTGAGGACCTGTGCAGATTTGCAGACAGCTTTTGTTCGGGAGGAAAGAACATTCTCTCTTCAAAATCGATCGAAGAGATATTAAAAAGACAGCCTACGCCGTTTTTTTCAAAAATGCGGGGTGTTGCTATATTGGATTCATTTGGTTGGGATTATTCCTCACTTCCTCCCTATGCTGAAAATGGAATTCGGGTTTTTTCAAAGGGAGGCGGTACAGGTGCGTACTCTACAGGACTTCAGGTCCTACCAGACAAGAGGATAGCTGTCGCAGCCAGTATGTCTGGAAGGCTTAACGGTGAAGCAGTTACGAGGCCCGTTCTGGACGCTCTCATGAAAGACAAGGGACTTCCTTTGCCATCCTTGAAAGAGAAGGGTAAGCCTAAGGACCCCGAAACCATACCTTTAGAACTTTCTGCTTACGAGGGTATCTATGCGAACGGAAGCTCTTTCGTACGAATAACATTTAACAAAGATAAAAAAAGCATGGATATTTTTCGGTTAATGCCGGACAAGCCAAAGGGTTCGGGCGGAGCGGATGTTCCGGTGATGTCCTATGTATACAACGGAGGCTCGTTTTTCTCTTTCGAAAAGGATCTGCAAGGATATTTTATAAAGGATGCAGACAGGCGTTATTTTTTCAAAGAGAATGATCCCTTGTACCCAATGGATTTTCTTCAGTTCCAAAGTGTTGAAAAAATCGATAAACCACAGAAGTTATTCAGTGATATCAACGGAAAGCTTTGGCTTATGCGAAACTTGACGCCGGCTAACCAACTCTATAAAGAAAATGCTATGGTCATATCGTATACCTATGAAGATTTGCCGGGGTACCTGAGTTTCGGTAACACTCTCAGAATAGTTAGCAGAGATCATGCAACTTACGCTGCACCTATGTTTCGCGACCAGTCGGAGTTCTATCTTTATGAAATAGATGGCATGATGTGGGTCAGGTCAGGTATCTTCCTTTTTTCAGAAGCTGAAAAGGCAAAAAAAATTGATTGGGGAAAGAATTCAGTCATGATCGGAGAAAAAGGTTACGTCGAATGGTACAAGGTAGAAGAGGACCATATCCTTTCTTTTGAAAAACCAGAAAAAGGCCGAATTTTGGTTGTTGAAGAAGAAGAAACAGATAAAATAGCACTCTACGACAGTCTTGTAGATGATGGAAAGGTTTATGCGCCCAAAGGTAGTTATGTGGTTTGTATAGGACAGCCGGGGGATTTATTCACCATTTCTGCAAAATAAAAACCGAAGAAAAACAAAGTGGGCCGCTCTATCAGCGGCCCACTTTATAGTATTCAGGTCAGGCCTGTTTCAATTTTTGTCTTTGGTATGGAGCTATCCTTATTACGAGGGACTAGCGGATGAAATTCGTAATAACTCTTTTTTCCTCGGGCGGCATGGGAATATTTTTTTTGCCCTCGCTGATAACCTTTATCAGCCATGCCATAGCTCTGGCGTTTTTCTGAATGGTCTGTACTCCTTCCAGATCCTGCATCATTTCACCTTCGGACCTTCCATATACAACAGTCCAGTATTGGGAAGGAGGAGTGACTGTCTGTGCAAGAGCAAGGTAGTTATTGAGCTGGTGCAGTGTATCAATTCCACCCGTACGTCTTACCGCTGTGACTGCAGTTGCGACTTTGTATTTAAAATGGCTGGAACTTGAATAGAAAAGTCTGTCCAGGAATGATTTCATCGTTCCTGCAACTCCCGCATAGTAAGTGGGGGAGGCCAGAATAAATCCATCTGCTTCGCGTATCTTAGCTGCAGTTTCGTTTACGAGATCATCTTTAAAAATGCACTCGTTGTTTTCTGAGCTTGCACAGTAACCGCACGCAGTGCATCCATGTATCGTTAAATGACCGATATCGATTACCTCGGTCTCGATACCATCCTTTTTTAGTTCTTCTGCCATGAGCCTAAGGGCGCAAGCAGTGTTTCCATCTTTTTTAGGGCTTCCGTTCAGAGCAATTACTTTCATGATGATCACTCCTTATTTTGTGCTTATGATTCTTGATTTAGTTTTTTGAAGTGTTTTCCAAACACTTGGACAATGTCCTCATAGCATCAGGTTCCCTTTGGGTTGTTGACTTCGCAGTTGCTGTTTTTCATGGCTCCTGTTGCCTCTATTACCTTTTTGGGCGAGTCAGCTCCATTCCTGATGGCTTCTTCGATCATTTTTTCTGTTACTTTTGAACAATAACAAACATATTCTTGATTGTCACATTTGTTTTCGGCCTTTTTAACTTCTGTTTTTGGATTAGGTAATTCATTGCAGGTCGACCTAACAGGATGGATGATGAATTCATCTGATGTTGACATAAAATAGATACCTCCATTCCGTCTTTAGTTTAACGGAGATAGAGCATGAAAATGATTCCATGCGTTAATCCAAATGTCACAGCGCCAATACCGCACCAGCGGTGGATTCTCAATACTGTAGGTCCCTTAATTCTTTTACGTAATCTCGGGCCGAAAAAACCTGTAAGTCCGGCGATCATCATCAA
>JAAYEY010000074.1 GCA_012728505.1 Synergistaceae bacterium
ACAAAAGGGAGGAATTTATTTTGAAGGATAAACTTTTCAGAACTATAGAGAACCTCGAACCGCAAATGGTCTCGTTGCTGTCAGACCTTGTCGGTATACCTGCGATAAGCCCTCTTGGCGGTGGTAAGGGAGAGTACAGAAAAGCCCAATATATCTCTAAGAAACTTGAAGAAATGGGCTTTGGCAAACCCGAAGTATATAATTCAGATGACCCCTCGGCAGAAGAAGGAATTAGGCCGAATCTGATAGTAAGGATACCCGGAAAAACCTCAAAACGTCTTTGGTTTGTTTCGCATATGGATGTTGTGCCAGAGGGAGACAGGAGCCTTTGGGAGACAGATCCCTTCAAAGCGGTAGTAAAAGAGCGCAGAGTTTACGGAAGGGGTTCAAGCGACAATTGTCAAGAACTGGTCTCTTCTCTTTATGCTGTTACAGCGCTTAAAGAACTAGATTTGCTTCCTGAATATGAAATCTGTCTTTGTTTTGTGGCAGATGAAGAAGTTGGGAGCCTTCATGGGATACAGTATCTTATTAAACAAAACCTTTTTTGTGGTGATGACCTTGTCATAGTGCCGGACATGGGTAACGAAAAGGGCGATTTTATTGAAATTGCCGAAAAAAGCATTTGCTGGATAGAATTTACAGCAAAGGGAAAACAGGTCCATGCGAGTACACCGCAACTTGGCAGAAATGCTTGCAGAGCCGCAAACGAATTTTCATGTTCCCTTGACGACGCACTACATAAAGCATTCCCAGATGAAGATAAAATCTTTGAACCAGCTGTGTCCACTTTTGAACCGACAAAACGAAATGCAAATGTCCCAAATATAAATACAGTTCCGGGAATAGATATCTTTTGTTTTGACTGCAGAGTACTGCCGCATATTCCTCTGGAAGAAGTTCTCAAGGTCGTCGACACTGAGATAAAAAAAATTCAAAAAAGAAGAGATGTAAAAATCTCATACGAATTTTTACAGAAGGAACAGGCTCCTTCTCCCACCCCGTCCGATTCGCCCGTTGTTGAAATCTTAAAAGAGACAATAAGGGAAGTTTATGGTTTTGAGCCTCATGTAGGAGGAGTAGGTGGAGGTACTTGCGCTAAATATTTCAGAGATGAGAATATCCCTGCTGTTGTCTGGTGCCAAGAGGCCGATGTTGCACACATGCCTAATGAGTATGCTGAAATAGACCACATGGTTAACGAAGCTAAAGTATTTGCTTTAATGATGCTTGGAAAAAACAGATCATAAAGAAAACGTATTAACAATCAGGCGGGGCCGGCGTGGCAGATGGCGCCGGCTCCACTTTTTCAGCTAGGTTTAGGTCATATTACTTTGACTGCTACGTGGATGAAAGGATATAATCAGCCGGTGAGAACTGATGTCCAAAAAAAAGAATGTTTTATGTTTTTGAGAGGTGGAGTTTCAATGGGACTTTTTAGCGGTGTCATAAAGGCACTTGGACTAGATCCTAATGACAGAGCGATTGCACGTTATGAGGAAAAAGCTTTAATAATAGATTCCTTCGAACCACAAGTTAAAGATCTGACAGACGAAGAACTTGCCCAATCTACATTGTTTTTCAAAACACGGCTTGAAAATGGAGAAACACTTGATGACATACTTCCAGAGGTTTTTGCAAGGGTAAGGGAGGTATCTGTACGCACGCTTGGACTTCGTCATTTTAAAGAACAGTTAATGGGGGGAATCGCCCTTCACGAAGGCAAAATAGCCGAGATGAAAACGGGAGAAGGAAAGACTCTTGTTGCTACTCTCGCAGTAGCGTTAAATGCAATAGCCGGCCGCGGAGTTCACGTGATAACTGTCAACGAATATCTTGCAAAAAGAGATGCCGAGTGGATGGAGCCTGTTTATAATGGGATGGGACTTTCTGTCGGTGTAATTTCTCCTTTCATGGAACAGGAAGACCGTTTCACGGCATATCGCAAGGATATAACGTACGGTACAAACAGCGAGTTTGGCTTTGATTATCTCAGAGACAACATGGCGATACAAAAAGATCAGCAGGTACAAGTAGGGCATTTCTACTGCATAGTTGACGAAGTAGACTCAATATTGGTTGACGAGGCAAGAACGCCTCTTATAATTTCAGGTCCATCAGAGGATGACACAGAGCCATACAAGATAGCTGACAGCGTGGCTAGGGAGCTTATAAGGGGAGCAGATTTTGAGGTAGAAGAAAAAGAACGCAACCTCGCTCTCACTGAGACAGGAATAACAAAAGCAGAAAGATTAATGAAACTACCCAACCTTTTTACTGATTTCGCCAATTCATCGCTATCTCATAAAATAGTTCAGTCACTAAAAGCCCACCATCTTTTCCAGAGGGATGTCCATTATGTAGTAAAAGATGGAGAAATAGTCATCGTAGATGAATTCACGGGCAGACTTATGTTCGGTCGCAGGTATTCGGATGGCCTTCACCAGGCTATCGAAGCTAAAGAACGTGTGAAGGTGGGCAGGGAGAATCAGACGCTTGCTACAATAACACTGCAGAACTATTTCAGGATGTACGATAAACTTGCAGGAATGACGGGTACAGCTCTTACAGAAGCCGAAGAATTCAAAGAAATATACGGCCTTGAAGTGATAGTTGTCCCAACTCATATGCCAATGGTTAGACAGGACAACCACGATTCCATATACAAGACAAAAGCAGAGAAATATAATGCCGCTGCCAACGAAGTCTCCGACTCATACGAAAAAGGGCAGCCTGTTCTTGTTGGTACAACATCAATAGAAAACTCGGAAAAAGTAAGTATGCTGCTGCGTGCGAGAAAGATACCGCATAATGTCCTCAATGCCAAAGTGCATGAGAGAGAAGCTTCGATTATTGCTCAGGCCGGTCGCTTCAAAGCAGTTACAGTTGCTACAAATATGGCAGGACGAGGAACGGACATAGTTCTGGGCGGGAATGCTGAATTTCTTGCTCGAGAAGAAATAGAAAAAAAGAAATTGAATATTAAGGACAACGAGCAGGAATATAAAGAAGTTCTAGATGAATACAAAAGAGTTTGTTCAGAAGAGCATGATAAGGTTATAGCAGCAGGCGGACTTAAAATAATTGGTACGGAACGCCACGAATCAAGACGAATAGATAATCAGCTGAGAGGTCGTTCCGGAAGACAGGGAGACCCAGGCGAAAGCCGCTTTTATATTGCACTCGAAGATGACCTGATCCGTCTCTTTGGAGGAGACAGGGTTCAGGGCATTATGGAAAAACTTGGGATGGAAGAGGGAGAGTGCATAGAGCATACCCTTCTTTCGAAAGCTATTGAGAACGCTCAGAAAAAAGTGGAAGAAATGCACTTTGATATCAGAAAACAGCTTCTTGCATACGACAATGTAATGAATCAGCAACGTGAGGCTCTTTACAAAGAAAGAAGCGAGGTACTATCGGCTACAGACATTTCAACAAGGATGCTCTGTGTCCTGGAAGATACAGCGCAGGCCCTTTTAGACAAAGTCTTTGATGAAAAAGAGACAGCTGAATTGGATATACAATCAGTGAGCGTAAAATTGAATGCACTGTTTTGGCCGGGGATAGCTAAATATATTGAGAATGTAGAGACGAAGGACGATCTGGAAAAAGCAACCATTAAACTTCTTGAGGAAATTAGATCACGATTTAAACAGAAGACGGAAGAACTTGGCCCGGAAGTTTCAGAACAGATTTTCCGCTATATTTTTTTGGAAGTACTCGATACCAATTGGAAGGAGCACCTGCTGGCAATGGATGAACTCAGAAGGGGAATTGGTCTAAGGGCAATCGGACAGAAAGACCCGCTCATTGAATATCAATTTGAGTCATTCAACCTCTTCCAGGCGATGCTTGTCCAGATAAGAGAAGGCATTACTGAGTTTGCACTTAAAGTTTCAGTGGTAAATCAGGAAAAAGAGAAAAATAAAATCAAATGGGTAGAGAGCCGTGACGCGCTTGAAATTCCGGATACCATGGGATATTCCGACGAAATGGAAAATCCGGGAGCTTTGGCAACTGCTCATAAAACACAGCCGATTGTTAATGTAAATAAGGTCGGACGTAATGACCCGTGTCCCTGTGGAAGCGGTAAAAAGTACAAACAATGTTGCGGCAGATGACCAGGAGGTATGTTATGAGACGTATTTTCAGCCCGTTAACGTTATTGATTATTCTATTTTTGAGCTTGATCCTGCCAGCTGAGACATGGGCTTGGAACAGTTCTGAAGAAGTTAGGAGACTCAACAAAGAAGTCCCGTCTATAGAAGGTTTCAGCGGAGCCGATTCAGTAGTCTGGCTAAAAAACAACGATTTCAGAATGCTTAACGACGGAACAATGGAAAGCACTCTTCATTACGTTGTGTTGACTGGAGAACATATCCCGGACCAATTAAAAGAATTGAGAATTCCGATACCGACAAATGGTTCTGTCGATATATTGGAAGCTGCTTGGTACAACCCTATGACTTCGATGAAAGAGGGAGAACTTTCAATTTCTGAAAAGATCCTCAACGGTGGTGCGTTGGTAAAAAAAATCAATACGCCGGGAGAAGCAGCCGGAAGGGTTATAGTTCTTATTGTCAGAACTAAGCATGAGAAACGTTACGGTGTAGATGAGACGCTAGAGATGTCCGGTTCTATGCCGATATGGGAACAAAACGTTACAGTTGTCCTTCCAGAAGGAAGGGAGCTCTACTGGTATGGTAGAGACATTAAAGACCCTGTTGTCACGAAATCATCCGGACAGCAAAAGTATAAATGGACGGTCATGAATCAGGAAAAATGGAATGGCGAAGGTTTTGTAGTTTATAAGAGACCCGGTCTATCTTTCAGTTCAAG
>JAAYEY010000075.1 GCA_012728505.1 Synergistaceae bacterium
AGACCGGCCCAGTATCCGAACAGGTCAAAGATCATAGCTAACCCTGCGAAGACCAACACCAGACCCGACACTATCTTTATTTGTCTGCCATGTTTTTTTAACCACTGGAAAAGCCCCTTTATATTTGTGAAGAAAACTGCCGCGAGTATATAAGGAACTCCCAACCCCATTGAAAACACAAAGAGGTAGAACACTCCTTTTAACACTGTATTACTGCTGCTTGCAAGCATAAGAGCCGAACCCAAAAATGGTCCGAGGCAAGGAGACCAACCGAGAGAAAATACCGCTCCAAATACCAGAGCTCCTATAAAACCTCCACGCTTTTGTAGATTCAAATCTATCTTTTTTTCTACATCCAGAAAACCTATTTTAAAAATTCCAAGGAAATGCAGTCCAAATATCAAAATAACTGCTCCGCTTACCCTCTGTAAAAGAACTCTGTGCTCTTGCATGGCAGTTCCTATTGCAGTAGCCGTAGCGCCTAATGCCATGAAAATAAGAGTAAATCCGCAGACAAAACCTATGGTATTAACGATGCTAGCCTTTTTACCATGCTCCGTCTCGGCAGCAAGATACATCAAATAGACCGGAAGCATAGGGAGCATGCACGGTGACACGAAGGCCAGAAGTCCCTCAAAAAATAAAAGAGGTAAGTCTGCCCACATTTATTTGATTTCCTTTATCGCCTTGAGTACTGCTTCTTTTGTAGTTTCGCCAAATACCTGCCAGCGAATTATTCCTTTACTATCTAGAATCACTGTTGTTGGCAGCCATTTGATCTCGTAAAGTTTTGCAGCCTTGCCTTCAGAATCAAGTAGCACTTTCATTCCATAATTATTATCCTTAATAAACGACTCTACCTTGCTCTTTGTGTCTCTTTTACCATCCGTCATATTTACGGCAAGGAGCACAACATTATTTGTTTTTTTCAGCTCTTTGTCTAGGAGATCAAAATCAGGCATCTCTTTTTTACAGGGAGGACACCAAGTAGCCCAAAAATTAATTATCAATATTTTTCCTTTGTAGTCACTCGTCTTAACAATATTTCCCTTAAGATCTTCAACCTCAAAGTCACCCGCCTGAGCCCCTAGCTCTAAAGCAAACGAAACAGGCGCAAAGCTGAATATGATGACGAAAGCGGCAAAAAGACCAATCATCAACTTTTTCATATGGCATCTCTCCTATCTTTTAATTAATTGCTCTGTTATTTTATCTTTAAAAATCAATAATGTCCTAAGCGATGTGACGTATTTTTTAGAACTGATTCAAGTATTTAATTATTAAGAAAGCTCCTTGACAATATTATCACTTAACTGCTACCTTACATTATATAAATTCATTTCATTGGGGGGAATGTTTATGCCTTTTTATAAGATTAAAAGCAAGAATCGTTCATGGGACGGTGAACCTATCGGAATACTTATCCTTGATGCAGCATACCCATGTGTTCCAGGAAACGTAGGAAACGCAACCACCTATCCATTTCCTGTCCGCTACCATGAAGTTAGAGGAGCTTCAATTGAAAGACTTCTAAACCAAAGAGACCTGACCCTCCTCGAACCTTTCCTCGAAGGAGCTCGTAAGCTTGAGTCAGAGGGAGTACGCGCTATAACCGGAGCGTGTGGATTTATGGCCCTTTTTCAGCAGGAGATAGCTGACGCCGTAGATATCCCAGTCTTGATGTCTAGCATGCTTCAAGTCCCGTTTATAACAAAAACTCTCAAAAGAGGTCAGAAGGTCGGAATAATATCAGCCAACGCTTCTGTCCTGACTGAACAGCATCTTAGAAACGTAGGCATCACCGCCGATATGCCAGTTGTCCTTTACGGCATGGAAAACAAGTATGAATTCCGTTCTTCAGTTTTAGAAGAAAAAGGAACTATGGATACTGATGTCATCGAGAAAGAAATTCTTGAGGTCTGCGATCAGATGCTCAAAGACCATCCCGAGGTTGCTGTTATACAGCTTGAGTGCAGCGACCTGCCTCCGTTTGCCGCGGCTGTTCACTGTCATACAGGTCTTCCTGTGTTTGATTTCATAACTATGATCAGGCACATGGAATCAGCTCTGAATCCAACAAGATACACAGGACCCGGATACTGTATGTAA
>JAAYEY010000076.1 GCA_012728505.1 Synergistaceae bacterium
GGTCCTGTCACAGAAGGCAATATAATTGCCGTAAAAAATGCTGGTGCTTATGGCTATTCGATGTCGTCGAATTACAACTCCAGGTTGCGCCCGGCAGAAGTCCTCATTGCAGAAGATGGGTCGGTTAAATTAATAAGAAAAGCAGATACACTACAAAGTTTAATGGCCAACTTTTAGTCTCTTTTTATAACTTGTAGCACCATATGGCGGAGGAGACAGAATGTATTCAAATGAAAAATTATTAAAACAAATGATAAAAAGACGGCGTGATTTCCACAGGTATCCGGAAACAGGCTGGGCAGAATTCAGAACGACATCAAAAATTGCTGAAGCGCTGACAGATGCTGGTCTGGGCGTTGTCTATGCCGGCGATTTTGTAAGGCCTGAGCATATTTTGGGGTGTAATGTTGATATAGAGGCTCAGATAAAAAGAGCTGTCAGCCAAGGAGCCTCTCCTAAAATAATAGAAAAAATGAAGGGACTGACCGGTCTAATTGCAGAAATTGATACCGGACGGCCTGGCCCCATAACGGCAATACGCTTTGACATTGACTGCGTAGATACCACCGAAACAGGAGAAGACCCCCATTTGCCTATGATGCTTGGCTTTAACTCTGTTAATGCTAACAGCATGCACGCCTGTGCTCACGATGGTCACACTGCTGTAGGAATGGCCCTCGCGGAACTGCTCTTTCAACAGAAAACCTCACTTAAAGGTAAGGTTCGTTTTATCTTCCAGCCAGCTGAGGAGGGTGCAAGAGGCGGTTTTGCTTTTGTAAAATCGGGTGTTGTTGACTGTACTGATTATTTCATTGCGTTCCATCTGGGGCTTGGAAATCCAACCGGAACAGTTTTCGGAGGAACAGATGATTTTCTTTTTTCCACGAAAATTGACGCACATTATAAAGGTGTTGGCGCACATGCCGGCGCAGAGCCGGACAAGGGAAGGAATGCGCTTTTAGCAGCCGCATCAGCGGCTCTTAGTATCCATGGAATAGCGCCCTCTCCCGATGGACTCACACGCACGAACGTGGGCGTACTTAACGCAGGAGAAGGTAGAAACGTTGTCCCACCGAATGCCTATATGAAAATTGAGACAAGGGCATCTACAGAAGATGCTGCTTTATACGTTTATTCTGCTGCAATGAGGATATTGATCGGGGCGGCAGAGATGTACGATGTCAAACTTACAACAGAAAAATGTGGAGAAGCGATAAGCGCGAGGAGTGACAGGGATCTAGCGAAGATAGTCATGGATACGGCCGCCACTGTCATAGGTGTCGACACGGTCAAGCTGATACAGCCTATGACCGGAAGCGATGACGCCTGCTGGATGATGAAAAAAGTCCAAAACAACGGAGGAAAGGCTACATACATAGGAATTGGAGCTGACACAAAAGCCGGACACCACAACAACCATTTTGACTTTGACGAGGATGCCATGGGGATTGCTTTGGGGGTTCTTTATAAGACTATCTTGGTTCTTAATGGCTAGTAAATTGGGAGTCGATAGGGAGTCCATTGGAGAGTCAATTGGAAATCGATTGTTAGACAAAGAAACGGAGAATTGCGGCTTAAAAGCCGCAATTCTCCGCCAGTAGTTCGCCTGGCAATTCCTCCGCCTCATAATTTTAAACCAATCGATTTGCAACCGACTCCCCAATTGACTCCCGCGACGTTAACGTCGCTTTATTTCAAAGTGCAAATACTTCCGTCGGCTCCGGCTATTACTATCCTATCTTCTGCGATGGCAGGGGAGGTAAGGACATCTGCTGCGAAGGGGACTCTCCAGACGACATTTCCGGTTTTTCCGTCAAGACAGACAAGCACATCGCTGTTTGTACCAAAAAATATTTTCCCTGAAGATGACGCAGGAGAAGAGAAAACAGATTGGTTGGCCTTGTATTTCCACACCAAGGACCCGGTCAGAGCGTTGAGAGATGTGACCCAGCCCTTTATATTCCCAAAGACAACTTTCCCATCCTCAACTAGAGGGGATGTTTCTATTTGTGCGTTGGAGTCGTAGTTCCATATTACAGCCTGGTGCTTGATCCTTGCGCAGTATATTTTGCCGTCTCGGCTTGTGAAGTACAAGTGTCCGTCCACTACTGCCGGTGCTGAAACGATGGATCCTCCAACGATGGCGCGCCATTTAAGAGCACCCGAGGCTGCGTTGATAGCGAAAAGTTTGCCTTCGTCATTCCCAACGTAGACAATTCCCTCAGATACTACAGGGGATCCCTGGACGGCACGTTCGGTTTTGTACCTCCATTTTTGCCATCCCGTTTTTATATCTACGGCGTATACATATCCATCGTTAGAGCCGAAATACAAGATACCGTCAGCTACTGCGGGAGAGGAATGGATACTGCTGTGAGTAGTGAATTTCCATATCATTTTTCCTGTTGAGGCGTCTAGACA
>JAAYEY010000077.1 GCA_012728505.1 Synergistaceae bacterium
GAAGAGGATAAATTTCTTGAATGGGCTTGTGTGCACGGGCACTTTTACGGGACAAGAAAGGACATTGCGGAAAAAGCCCTTGAAGAGGGTAAAGATGTGCTGCTAGAGATAGATGTGCAGGGTGCCTCTCAGATAAAGGAGAAAATGCCGGATGCTGTTATGATATTCATCCAGCCCCCCTCGTTCGAAGAACTTGTCAGGAGACTTAAAAAAAGAGGGACAGAAGGACCTGAAGAGCTGGAGTTGAGGATCAGAAACGCAAAGACAGAGATGAGCTATGCGAACGAATATGAATACATGATAATAAATGATAAGGTTGAAAAAGCGGCCGATGATTTTATTGAGATAGTAAAAAAATACAGGGAGGGTTCAATATGATATTTATAGATCTGGATAATATTTACAAGGATAGGAATATCCCAAACAAATATATAATGACTCTGGTCGTATCTGCTCGTGCTCGTCAGCTGAGTGAAAGAAAAGGCGCGATATGCGGTTACGATGAAAAGTTCATAACGAGGGCAGTAGAAGACTTGGCGGATGGGAAAATCAAGTATTCTTTCATCGATCTCCCTGCTAAAAAGATTGCAGATGAGCCACTGGAAGCGTAACAGAAGGATCCTATTTGGAATAACCGGAGGAATCGCTGCCTACAAGGCACCGGATATCCTTCGGGGGTGGATAAAGGAAGGCTGTGAGGTTGAAGTCATCCTCACCCGATCTGCTGAGGAATTTGTGAGCCCTCTTGTCCTTTCGACCTTAACAGGAAGAAAGGTCTGGCGCGAAAAAGATTTTCTTTCTGCAGATGAGGGGTGGAAAATACCTCACATCACTCTTGTTGATTGGGCCGAAATATTTGTAATAGCCCCCTGTACTGCCAATGTCCTTTGCATGTGCGCGCAGGGAGACGGAAGCACACTGTTGGGAGCAGCAATGTTGGCCAACAGGAAACCTTTGGTTATTTTCCCTGCCATGAACTCAAACATGCTCCAGAATCTTGCTGTAAAGGCAAACATAGATAGAATTACAGCTATGGGACATACTGTCGTCAATCCGGACAGTGGCATGCTCGCATGTGGCTATGAGGGAAAAGGCAGGTTGCCTGACAACTCAGTTATTTACGAGCATGTATGGAATGCACTGTCTCCGAAAAAAGACCTGGCAGGTTTGAAAGTTCTTGTGACAGCCGGTCCTACACATGAATACATTGATTCCGTCAGGTATGTAGGTAATCCCAGTAGTGGCAAAATGGGATATGCAATAGCCAAGGCCGCATGGTACAGGGGAGCGGAGGTAACACTTGTATCCGGTCCTGTCTCCATTCCAAGGCCCGAAGGTGTACAGATAGTAGATGTAGTGTCCGCGGAGCAGATGTACAAAGCATGTATAGATGCCGCCCCTGAAATGGATATCATAATCAAAGCTGCCGCTGTTGGTGACTTTAGGGCAGAAAAAGAGATGAAACAAAAGCTTAAGCGCAGAGAAGGCGAACCTCTTACTGTGACCTTTGTCCAGAACAAAGACATTGCTGCAGAACTTGGCAAGATAAAAAAAGAGGGACAGGTTCTCGTCGGCTTTGCTGCTGAAACAGAGGATCTTATAGCGAACGCTAAGAAGAAGATGGTTGCGAAGAACCTAGACATGATAGCCTGTAACGATGTACTTGCCGCCAGCTGTGGATTTGCATCAGATACCAACACTCTGATGATAATGACAAATGACGGGTCCGAGGTTGAGTTTTCCGGAACAAAGGACGATGTTGCCGATTCGTTGCTAGATGCTGTTATCAGAAAAAAGAATAGAGAATAATGGAGATACTATCTGTCGCGGTCCCGGGACCGTGGTGGACAGACCTCTCTTATACCCACACCGGCCCCCTCGCCATAGGGACGAGAGTCAGGGTTCCACTGGGCAACTCCTCAAGAGTAGGACTGACTGTAAAAGATAATTCTTCAATAAATGAGATCGAAAAACTCAAAGAAATTAAAGAACCGATAGATTTAGTACCTCCCCTGCCCGACGAACTTTGGCGAACAATGAATTGGTTCGCAAAGACTTGGTTTATCGGAACCGGTATGGCGGCGAAGGTTTTTCTGCCCTCCCAGTTTCTTCGAGGTGACCCTCTTGAAGAGGTTAGATACAATCCTCATGGAAGCTCTTCTTCCGTAAGATATGTTTACGAGCCTAGAGATCTCAAGAGAATGGAGATATACCGCGAGATATTGATGACATCAGAAAGTACTTCTGTGGTCGTCTTTCCGGAAATATCAACAGCGAAAATGTTCTGGGACATCCTCCCGAAAGATCTTAAGGAAAAGGGTGTCTTGTGGTCCTCACTCACGAATGCTAAACAGTGGGATTATTGGAAAAAATCGCGAGAGGGCGGCATCAAATTCGCAGTAGGGTGCCAGACAACATCTTTTATACCAATATCTGGACTTTCTGCGATAATAGTCGATGATGAGTTTAGCGGTGCTTGGAAGACGCAGAAGCACCCTGAATTTCACTATAGGACGATATTGGCGGCACGTGCCAGATTTGCCGGAGCCAATCTTATACTTGGCGGTAGAATGCCATCAGCAAAGGTATCCCGTCTTTGTGGAAAAGAATTTAGCCGTACCAGTGTAAAAGATAGGCTTATCTTTGTTAACATGCATGACTCCTCTTCTTATGACTTTGATGGTATAAAAGATTCTCTGCCTATCAGCCGTCCCCTTATAAGGGAGACAAAAGAGACGCTCGAAAAAGGAAAATGGGTTTTCTGGATCCTCGATCGAAAAGGCTATGCAGGAGAGATATTTTGTCAAGACTGCGGATCACCTGTCAGATGCCCTAAATGCGCAGGGGTAATGAGATGGGAAGGAAAATCTAAGTCACTCAAGTGCCTCAGCTGTGGAAAAAGAGATGTTATCCCTGAAAAGTGCCCTTCGTGTGGAGGTCCTTTTCTTGAGGGTCAGAGACCAGGCCTTGAGGCGTTGGAAGAAAAGGCCCGTAAAATTTTTAGAGGTAAAGATGTTCTTCTCTTTCTTGAAGAAGGATCGAAGCTTCCTACAGGGGAATCGATACTGAAAAAGTATCCTTGCGGGGGAGTAATCCTCGGGACGAGGAAGACCATCTCACTGGCAGACGATCTCTCGCCAGAGACTATCGGCTGGATAGATGCTGATGCAGAAGCCAGAGTTCAAGAGTATGATGCTAAAGCAAGAGCTTTCTCACTTATGTGGGAATCTGCATGGAGGGGGAAGGAACCTGACACGCGAAGATTGGTTATACAGAGTAGAAGACCGGATAAGAGCTGGCAGCAAGCACTTGGCATAGGCTGGGGATATTTCTGGGAGAGAGAGCTCAAGGAGCGCCGTGAATGGCAACTTCCTCCATATGTGCCGATGCTTAAGATTGATATACCTGCATTTAAGATGAAAGGGCTTTTAGAGCAACTCGAACGTGCCGGATTTGAATACTGGGAGTCTGAAGATAGGTCGGATCAGTTTTGGATAAGTACTAAGAAATTCGACAGTCTTAGGAAAATACTTGCTCCATATTTTGACATAAAAAACACAAGATCAGGAATTCCCAAAGTCACCATAAAGCTTGACTGA
>JAAYEY010000078.1 GCA_012728505.1 Synergistaceae bacterium
AGGCATGCGTTCAACGAGGCGTTCAGGCCTACTGAGCCGACCGGTACTCCCGGAGGCATTTGCGTTACGGAGAGAAGAGCATCAAGACCATCGAGTGCGCCTCCCCCTATAGGAATGCCTATGACAGGGAGCATAGTCGCGGCTGCAACTACTCCGGGTAGTGCTGCGGAAAGTCCTGCCGCCGCAATTAGGACTTTAATGCCCCTTTTTGCAGCATTGACTGCGTAACCCTCTACATCACGGGGAGTCCTATGTGCCGATGCGATAGCCACTTCATAGGAGATTCCAAGTTCATCCAGCACCCTTACGCCTTTTTCGATGACAGGTATGTCAGATGCTGAACCCATTATTATGCCAATTTTTGGAGTTCCCATCATAGTGAGTCCTCCTTTAAAGATTTATCGCCGATGTCTTTCCTGAAGTGTGCATCTTTGAAATAGACAGTGTTTACACGTTCGTATGCAAGTTTTTTTGCCTCTTTGAGGGTGGCACCGATACCCACAACGGTGAGGACACGTCCGCCGGATGTGACCAGGGTTCCTTTGCTGTCACGTGCTGTTCCTGCATGGTAGATATATGTATCTTGGACTTCCTCGTCATGGATGACTATCTCATAGCCGGTCTGGTATTTGTCTGGATATCCACCGGATGCTATTACAACTCCAAGAGCAACACGTTCAGGACTTGGCCAGTCTAAATCAGCAAGAGTTCCTTTGCAGCAGGCAAAGATTGCCTCACCGAAATCCCCTGTAAATACAGGAAGTACTACCTGTGCTTCGGGGTCTCCCAACCTTACGTTGTATTCAAGTACAGAGAGTGAGCCGTTAGGTTTTATCATGATACCTGCGTAAATAACCCCACAAAATGGTATGTTTTCTTTCTTGAGTCCTTCAAGTGTTGGTGTCAGTACGACATCTTCTACCTTTTTGATAAATTCATCGTCTACCCATGGGACCGGCGAATAGGCTCCCATTCCACCTGTGTTATTTCCCTTATCACCGTCAAGAGCTCTTTTGTGATCCTGACTCGAAGGCAGTATCCTTACTGTAGCTCCATCTGTTATTGCAAGAATAGTCACTTCTAGGCCTTCAACAAAATCCTCTATTATTATGTTTTTGCCTGCGGACCCAAGCAGCATATCGTCCAGCATCATACTGCAGATTGTCATTGCTTCTTCGTAAGTATCAAGAAGAAAGGCTCCTTTTCCTGCGGCCAGACCGTCTGCTTTTACCACATAGGGAGCAGACCTTTTATCGAGAGCTTTTTTGCACTCATCGATATTACCGCAGCAGTCAAAGGAAGATGTTGGTATTCCATGTTTTTCCATAAATTTTTTTGAAAAGACTTTACTACCTTCAAGCTGAGCTCCAAGTTTGCCAGGTCCCATGACAAGGATGCCGGCCTCTCTCAGTGCGTCGGCTGTTCCTGCTACCAATGGGGATTCGGGGCCAATGAATACCAGGTCTATGTCCAGTCTTTTGCAAAGAGATGTCATCTGGAGAGGGTTGGAGGGGTCTCCCTCATGGCAAACCGCAAGTTTGGTTATTCCCGGGTTCCCAGGGCAGCAGTGGAGCTTAGTGACTATACTTGATTTCGAAAAAGAGTGGACAACCGCATGTTCCCGTCCGCCGCCGCCCAGAACCATTATTCTCATGTTACTTCTCCCCTTAATGCCTGAACGTCCGGCTTCCGCCGACGAACATGCTTATTCCAAGTTCCTCAGTCCGCTTGAAGACTTCTTCGTCCTTAATAGATCCGCCCGGTTGGATAACAGCTACCACGCCAGCATACGCTGCGAGCTCTATTGTGTCCGGAAATGGGAAAAATGCATCCGAGGCAAGGACTGCTCCGATTGCCTTTTCACAGGCAAGCTTAAGAGCGTAACCTGCTGCGTCCACTCTGTTGGTAAACCCTCCTCCAATGCCTACCGATGCTCCACCTTTGACCAGAACTATAGAATTGCTTTTCGTAATGGCAGCTGTCTTCCAAGCGAATATGAGATCATCCCAAAGTTCGGGCATTGCTTTTCCGACCCACTTGCCTTCATCCATTACAGGAAGGGCTGGTAGCATGTCTTCTTGTACAAGGAGACCGCAACGATTACCTGTTATCTGAAGTTTCGGTGCATATCCCGGTGTTATGGTAAGAACGCGGAGGTTGGGCTTTTTTTCACTGAAATATTCAATCACTCCCTTATCATAAGAAGG
>JAAYEY010000079.1 GCA_012728505.1 Synergistaceae bacterium
ATTATTCATCTAATGTTTTTGCAAGATGAAAGGAAGTATTATATATGTCTGACAATTCAGATCTCTCTGCCTTCGGAGCGGTACTTCTGGCTGAAGCAGAGGGCATCTCAGAGGAAATGCAGGATTGGAGAAGGGATTTCCATCAGTTCCCCGAGCTTGCGTTTGAAGAAAACATCACAGCCTCGAAAATAACCAAAGTGCTGGAATCTATTGATGGCATCGAGGTTATTTCTGGTTTTGCAATTCCAACATCTGTTATAGGAATACTCGGCCAGGATCTGCCCGGCCCTGCTATTCTTCTCCGTTCTTGCATGGATGCTTTAGCTGTTGAAGAGGAGACTGGGCTTCCCTTCTCTTCCTGTATGCCTGGTCTAATGCACGCTTGCGGACATGACGCTCATATGGCATCTCTGCTTGGAGCTGCGAAGGTGCTCTCGCTCCATAAAGACGAACTAAAAAGAAGAGTTGTTTTTCTCTTCCAACCTGCAGGAGAAGGAAGAGGCGGAGCAAGGACCCTTGTTGAAAATAGATTCCTTGAGACTTTCGACATAGGAAATGCAGCTTCTCTAAATTGGTGGCCAGAAATGCCTTACGGAGAACTTTATCTGCGTAGTGGAGTTCTGACCGCTCTCTCAGACAAAATACACATAGACATTAGGGGAACCGCAGGCCACGCCGCAGAGCCCCACATGGCTGTTGATCCGGTGACAATGGCCTCTCACATATTAATCGCTATCCAGACTATGCTTACAAGAGAGATAGACCCTCGTGAGCCTGTCGTCGTCTCTTTTGGACAGATCGAGGCTGGTTTGGCTTATAATGTAATACCGGAACAGGTAAACATATGGGGCACCCTGCGCGCTTTTAATCCCAAAACCAGAGATTACGTCCAGGGTAGGATAGAAACTATGACGCCTGCAATAGCTAAGGCGTTTAGAGGCTTGGCCTCTGTAGAATATACAAGGAATTACGGCCAGGTTGAGAACGATCCTGAAATGGTGGAAAGAATTCTTAGTGTCGGCATTCCTTTCTTCGGTGAGGACGGCATAAAAATGTTGAAACGGCCGTTGCTCTCTGGAGAGGATTTCTCTTTCTTCAGCTCCTGTGTGCCATCAGTTTTTATGCTTATGGGGACAGGGCTGGAATATGGTCTTCACCATCCGAGGTATGACATTCCCGAGAACATGCTACCTTTTTCAGCGGCTTGGGAGGCATACATGGCTATGAAGCTTTAAGAAGTGGAGTGAAAATATTGGCTCTTAGACTTGAAGATATTATAGTATCGAACCTTGAATCATTAAAAACTGAACCATTTATATGGTGGCAGAAAACATGGTGGTCCGGAGGGGCATTTCTTGAATTGATTGAGGAATGCGAAAAAAGATTTCATGCAAGCGGTTTTAAGGCTGGACAAAGAATGGCTTTCCTTCTTCCCAACAGCCCTATACTTCTCGCATCTTTTATAGCCATATGGAAACTTGGCGGGACTGTTGTACCGATAGACCCTAGAAGCGGCTATGTTTCTCTCATAAAACAATTGAAACACGCAGACGTTTTTGCTTCGATAACTTATAGAGGATGTTCGGATTTAATCCCCCTTATCTCGGAAGAGGGAATCCCATGTGTTTTGACTTCGCTCGATGCGCCTGTTGAGAACATCGCAGGAAGGCCATCTGAAGAAGAGTCGACTGACACAGCTGTAATTTTCTACACTTCCGGCACAACAGGCCAACCAAAAGCGGTACCTCTTACACACGAAAACCTTTATGCAACAATCGATGCATGTGTGGACCACATAGGAACGCTTACCGAAGACGACGTATTCCTTAATGCCCTTCCTAATTTTAACGCATTCGGATTTGTCTGTGGTTCCCTAATGCCCCTCGTAAAGGCTACCTGTCAGGTTCTACTTCCTACCTTCATGCCTCCTGAAGCAGCAATGGATGCAATGAGGAATGCCTCTGTCACAATAGTACCCGCTGTTCCGACAATTATTTCTCTTCTTCTCGGGACTGTTGCAAGAGGAATAACTCCGCCAAAGAGCCTCCGGTACATTCTCTCAGGAGGAGATAGGCTGCCGCTCGATTTTGACAAAAGATCCCAGGAATCTCTTGGTGTACCTGTCATAGAGGGATACGGGCTTACAGAAGCAGCATCTGTAGTATCAATAGCTCCCGGCATAGAAAACAGAAAAGCAGGGACTGTCGGCACTCTTTTATCATGCGTTGAAGCTGAGATAAGAAATGACGAAGGTGATGTGCTCCCATCAGGATCAGAAGGCCATCTGTGGATAAGAGGAGAAAGCGTAGCTAAAAGTTACTACCGTAATCCTGAACTTACCGCAAAGAGATTCGTTGACGGATGGTTCGATACCTGCGACATAGCAAGGTTCGACGACGAAGGTTATCTGTATCTTGTAGGACGCAGAACCGAAGTTATTTTTGTAGGAGGCTTTAAGGTCTATGCCCAGGAAGTTGAGAAGGTTCTCCTTGAACACCCCGCTGTGGCTGAAGCTGCTGTGATAGGAGTTCCCCGTTCCATAAGCGGAGAGATAGTGAAAGCCTTTGTAGTCCTGAAAAAAGATGAAAAAGTGACTTCAAAGGACTTAATAGAACACTGCAAAAAGAAGCTTTCTTACTATAAAGTTCCAAGGATAATCGTTCCTGTTACTGAGATGCCCAGATCAAGCATCGGTGAAATATTAAAAAGAAAGCTTGAAAAGGACTAGAAGGACTAGACAGTAATGTTTGGTTTTGAAACCAGAACGATAAAAAATCTCAATAAAGAAGAAAAAAAACAGGTAGAATTACTGCTTGTAAGCAACGGCCTATCCTTTGAGGGCATACCGGACTGCACTGCTGTTGTAGAAGATCACGATGAAAAAATTATCGCGACTGCAAGCATACAGGGCAAGGTTATCAAAATGGTAGCTGCTGATTACGAATGGCGAGAATCCGGGTTGTCAGGAATGGCAATATCTAGCCTGATCCAATATGCAAGAGAAAACAGTATTTTCCACTTATTCATTTACACTAAACGTGACATGGCAGACAAATTCGCATATCTGGGCTTTGCCGAACTTTCCAGGACTGAAACCGTAGTCTTGATGGAGTCTGGGCAGCCATCATCTGATGATTACCGGAAAATGCTCCGACAAAACAAAGTCTTTGGAGATTCTGATAATATTGGAGCCTCTGTCATGAACTGCAATCCGTTTACGCTCGGGCACAGATATCTTATAGAAACTGCAGCTAAACAATCCGATGGACTTTATGTGATAATCGTCCAAGAGGACCTCTCCCTATTCCCTTTCGAAGACAGATTCATGCTCGTTACAGAGGGAACTAAAGACATTAAAAACGTTAAAATTATCCCAAGCGGTGACTACGCGGTTTCAAGAGCCACATTCCCAACCTATTTTTTGAAAGACAAAGGTATAGCTTCTGTCGCTGAAACACAGGCTGAACTGGATGCAGTCCTATTCGCGAACCTCTTCGTTCCTGAGTTGGGAATAAAAAAACGTTTTGTTGGAACGGAACCCTTTTGCGCAACCACATCCAAATACAACGAAATGATGAGAAAGGTACTGCCAAAGCGAGGGGTGGAAGTTGTCGAAATTGAAAGATTGAACGACCCAACAGGAATAGCTTTGTCGGCTTCCAGGGTCAGGAAGGCTATCGTTGAAAACGATACCGGTGCTTTAATAAAAATGCTCCCTCCTGTCACGATAAAGTACCTCTCTACCGAAAGAGGTAGAACCGTCGTTGAAAAATTGATAGATGAACATCATAAAAACGGAAATTGAACTTGCACTCGACGGCATCCTTTCAGGTAAAGAAGAGAGGGTAAGGTCAAGAGACGAATTCCTCTCCGAAAATATCTTTGTATGTCAGATAACGCTCAACATTCCCGGATACCCTAAACGGCTGGCCAATGACGAAAAAGCAGTTGAGAAATTCAGCAGGGCGTTCATCGAGCAATGGGATTCACCGCCTTTATGCGAAAAAAAGATAGCTAATGCTGCAGGGGTTTGCTGGTTAGGTTTTTTTACAGGGGGCATATCAGCTGCACAAAAAGGAAAAAGAATCGCAGTCAGTATAGAAGAAGGAACTCCGGAGGGACGAGTTGCCGACATAGATGTAATCGTACCGGGGAGAACTCTTTCAAGGTCTGACCTAGGACTTCCTCAGCGCAAATGCTTGCTATGCGACAGGACTGCCAAGGAATGCGCCAGGGTTCGGAGCCATTCTTACAACCACCTAAGATCTGAATTCGAAAAACTTATAAAGAAATTTTAAATTCTCCGTAATTTCCTGTCGAAATAAGTCATCTTAAGATGTAGATTAAGGAAGCTTATATAATATCTGAATATACGCAGGAGAGGATAACATGCTGAATCGCCCGGATTGGGATACTTATTTTTTATTGATAGCAAAGGTAGTATCCAGCAGAAGTACCTGCATAAGGAGAAAAGTCGGAGCTGTCCTAGTTAAAGACCACCAGATACTAAGTACCGGCTATAACGGCGCTCCCAAGGGGATAATACACTGTGAAGAGGCGGGTTGCCTTAGAGAAAAGCTTAGCATCCCCTCCGGTGAAAGACATGAGATCTGCCGCGGTTCCCACGCCGAAATAAATGCTATAGCTCAAGCTGCATATGCAGGGGTTTCCACAGCAGGATGCTGGCTTTATTGTACCCATGAGCCATGCGTCTACTGTACAAAGGCTCTTCTTAACTGTGGATGCTCTCGAATTGTTTTCATTAATCCATACCCGGACCAGATTGCAAGGGAAATGATCGCGCAATCCGGGGTCGAAATAATCTGCATACCAGAAGACAAATTGCTCAACGAAACTTTTTCAATAGGAGGAAAAACATAGATGTTTACACGTGAAGAATCACTTGCGTTCCTAAGGGAACACAACAAAGAAGAGATGCACATACGACATGCCTACGCTGTTGAAGCAGCTATGAGATGGTTCGCAAAGGAAAATGGAGAAGATGTGGACTATTGGGGCTTGGTCGGTCTTATGCACGACATCGACTGGGAGGAATATCCGAGCACTGAGACTCACCCGATGAAGGGCGGAGAATTGCTCCGGGAGAGGGGTTACCCTGATGATTTCGTCCATGCCGTACTAGCTCATGGATGGGAATATTCAGGAATAAAACCGGAAACACTTTGTGAAAAATACCTTTACACTATAGATGAGCTTACAGGATTTATAACAGCTGTGGCTTTGGTGCGTCCAAGTAAGTCTCTGATGGACCTGGAGACAAAATCTGTAAAGAAAAAATGGAAAGATAAAGGTTTTGCGAGAGGCGTAAACAGAGAAGTTATAGAAAAAGGCGCAGAATTGCTTAATATACCCCTGGAAACACTTATAGGACAGACAATTGAGGCTCTGAAACCGGTAGAAAAAGAAATAGGGCTCGGTTCCTGCTAAAATTATAAGCAGCACAAAAACGAGGGGAGGACACAAAATGTCGATTACATTGGTATTAGCCGATGACCATCCACTTACAAGAGAAGGGATGAAAGCCTATCTGGCTAAAGAGACAGACTTTGATATTCTGGGAAGCTTTGCGGACGGAGATTCAGCATGGACAGGAATACAGGAGCTCAAGCCTCAGGTGGCCCTTCTTGATATAAGAATGCCCGGAATAGACGGTGTAGCTCTTGCACGAAAGATAAAGGAATCGTCTCTTCCTGTTGCATCCCTGATGCTGACTTCTTACGATGCCCAACAATATGTTATGGCATCACTCAGAGCAGGGGCACGTGGATATGTACTGAAAACAGCCAGCATGGAAACTCTTTCTAAGGCAATAAAAATAGTTGCACGTGGCGGATTTTATCTTGACAGCGAGGTAGCAAACGCGGTCGAACAGGAGGGAGATTTCGTTCCGGAGCCGGTATCAGTAAGAGAGAGAGAGGTACTACTTCTTGCGGCAAGAGGACTTTCAGGAAAAGAAATTGCTACTCAACTTTTCATAAGTGAGAGAACCGTACAGACACACCTCGCATCAATATATGACAAGCTTGGAGCCAAAAATAAAACAGAAGCAATGCTGCTTTCTCTTAAATACGGCATAGTAACGTTGGAAGAACTCCTCGATTGAGGAAATTAAGAAAAAACATCCTCCTACAGCTGACCATAGCTGTACTCCTTCCCAGCCTTGGCGCCTTTTTGCTGGCATGGATAGGTTTTTGCCAGTTTGAAAACACTATGGAGGGGATAGCCGGTTCTTACGTGCAAAACCTTGCAAGAGGAGCTGCAGCAAGACTGGAATCTTCTCAGTGGGATTTGAGGACTGACGGCACATGGCAGCCGAATCAATACAGGTCACGCATTCTCGGACTTGGAGAAATGATGTCTGATAAAATGGCTGTGCCCGGTATGTTTGCTGTCTTTGACGGCGACGGAAATCTGATATACGGAACATCTAACGTTACAATCCTTTCTATCATCTGGGACAAACCGATTTCAGTTATGTCTCCCCAGAAAATAAGTGGACCTGATGGAAAATTCTACACTATTGCTGTTTATCCTATGCTACAGAGAAATCTTTACGTAGTTGCAGCTGTGTCGTGGGACAAATTACTCGGTCCCATGGTTTCTCTTACTACTTTCTGGCCCTTTGTTATAGGGGTGCTCGGTTTGATTGGTATCTTCTCAGTTTATATAATGTGGCAAAAGGTTATCATGCCGCTTAAAGATCTTGAGGAGGAAGTCTCCTTGCTTAGGTGGGGAGAAGAAGTTCCACTGAAAAATGCACCTGAGGCTGTGACTGAACTTCAAAAACTAAGAGAGGCACTTGTGGTCCTTGCGAATTCTGCAATAGACAAAGTGGAACTCTCAAGAAGGTATGTAATTGACCTTGTGAAAGTGCAGGAAGAAGAGCGGGCAAGAATATCACGCGAGATACACGACGGCCCTCTTCAAGATATAACTGCATTGATACAAAGGATCCGACTGCTTTCTCTTGACAGCGACTCTCCTGAAGAGAGAAAAAAACAGCTGGAAGAAGCCGAAAAGGCAGCAATGGCAGGAGTTAAGGAGATGAGAGAGTTATGCAGCAATCTCACTCCCCCATGGCTTGACTTAGGTATAGTACAAGCTCTAACAGAGCTTTCGGAAAGACAGAGTGCCCAGCTCAATATAAAAATACATCTTGACCTTCAAGAAGTCCCTGAACTTCCTGATGATGTTACACTTGCTTTTTTCAGGGTTGCTCAGGAAGCTGTCAACAATTCTGCGAGACATGCAGAGGCAGAAAATGTATATATATCATTAAAGAACACAGGAAAAATAATCCTCCTTCAGATAGAGGATGATGGGAAAGGCTTTGAAGTGCTTGATAATTTCACCGAACTTCGTGTTCAAGGACACAGGGGCCTCTCCAACATGAGGGAGAGGATGTCAATAGTCGGTGGTACTTTTAGCATTTTCTCAACTCCGAAAAAAGGAACAGTAATTCGTTGTGAACTGCCGTTAGTCACTGTACAATAGACTATATTTCTTTATCAAACGATCGAAAGGTGGGAGCCCGCAGGGCGAATGACTTGAAATTAAGAATTCATGGAGCAGCAGGAGAAGTAACAGGATCAAACTATATGATCGAGACCAGTTTATATAAGGTGCTCGTTGACTGCGGTTTCCACCAGGGACAGGACGAACAAAAACACGAGGGAGAACCTTTTGCCTATAACCCCGGCGGAGTAGATGCTCTCATCTTAACCCACGCACACATAGACCACAGCGGAAGAATACCACTCCTAGTAAAAGAAGGTTTTAAAGGAAAGGTGTTCTGCACATTCGCGACAGCGGAACTGGTTGAGATCCTCTGGAGGGATTCCGCCAAAATCATGGGGGAAGATGCTCAGTGGAGGACAAGGAAAAATCGCAGAAGAGGACTGCCTCCTGTAGAACCTCTTTACACAGAAAAAGAAGTCGAAGCTTCGCTTAAATTAATCTCTCCTATCCCTTATGACGAAGTTATAGAAATAACGGAAGGATTAAAAATACGTATGCGCGAGGCGGGACACATCCTTGGCAGCTCAATAATCGAAGCGTGGGTATCAGAAAACAATGGAAATAAACCTGTAAAAGTTGTTTTTTCAGGAGACTTGGGATCTCTTGAAGGCGTCATAGAAAAACCCCCAACTATGATCGAAGAAGCGGATTTTGTATTGATCGAATCAACTTACGGCGACAGACTTCATAAGTCTCTTGAGGAGACTAGAACTGAATTTGAAAACGTCTTGAAAGATGCTCTTAAAACAAGTGCGAAAGTTCTTGTGCCAACATTTGTCGTTGACCGAGCCCAAAGAGTGCTATATGAATTAGATCTTTTCCAGAAGAAATATCCTAACCTTCAGATGCCCAAAATATACCTTGACTCACCAATGGGAGTAAAGGTGACTGAGATATACGGTAAATATATCCCACACCTTTCAAGAGAGCTTAAAGAAATGTTCCTTAAGGGAGACGACCCGTTCGAACCCGAAAATTTTCAATTCGTCAGATCTGCTGAAGAATCGAGAGCCGTAAACGACGAAAGAAGCGGTATTATACTTGCAGGAAGCGGAATGTGCTCTGGCGGAAGGATAATGCACCATCTTAAACATAACCTCTTCAAGCAAGACACCCATGTTATATTTGTAGGGTATCAGGCCTACGGAACGCTGGGCAGAAGGCTGGTAGACGGTGCGAAAGAGATTAGAATAGCGGGAGAAGATGTCACCGTAAAGGCTCAGCTCCACACTATCAACGGTTTCTCCGCACATGCAGACAGAGATGACCTCCTGGAATGGGCCGGAAACTTCTCTAAAAAAACAAGGTTCATCGTGGTACATGGAGAGCCGAAACCGGCTCAAGCACTTGCAATGGGACTCAGCGATAAAGGTTACTCAGCCTGGGTTCCCGCACTGAATGATACAATAGATCTTCTTGCTCCTATAGAAGAGAGAACGACAAAAATGCCTGTAATATCACAGAGGATAATAGACAGACTTGAAATCAGTCCTCAGGATATCATCCAAGTACTGTCAGCAATTACGAGTAAAGCCGATGAAATACAAAAAATAACTATAGAAAGCAAAGATTATGCAAAGATTATTCCCCTGCTTGTTTCTGCTAAAACGTTAATGGAAACAGCTGCTTCATTGGGAGAAAATACTAAAAAATCTGCATAGTCTTTCTTCCCTTCAAGAGCAATGGAGATATAATACCTTGGTTGGAGAAACTAAGTTATAACTGACTATATTTTATGATAGAGCGAGGAGAGAGGCCAAATGTCTAAAAGGACCAAGATGCTTATTTTTCTGTCCTGTACGGTAATAGCCGTACTCTTTGGTCTATTTATATACTTCAGCACTAGGGGTCCGGAAGTTCTAGTAACCAAGCTGCCACTCCCCTCCGTTTCTAATCCTTATGCTTTGGTTGAAACTGAAGAGAACTATTCTCCTCTTTCGCTCTTCGCATTGCTAACCGATGGACAATTCGCACTACTAAGGGAAGGATCTGCTGGAAACCAGATCCTTTCCATTGCAAAAAGCTCAAAAGAATGTGCCGTACTTATCGAAGATGGAAATGAAAATGTTATCGATATTTATGCTGTTCTCCGATTGCTTCCTGAAGATATCTCTTCCCTGTCAAAAGGAGAGCTTCCTAAATCGTGGAAAACCATCTTAGGCAATACGGAGGTAATAAAAAGCAAAGAAAAAAGCTCGTGGGAAATAAAGACAAGGAACTCATCTTACCCTCTCTACTACAGCACCGAAAGAGAGGTAGTAATTATTTCTCAAAACAAAAACTCTTTCTTAAAATTGCTCAATATAAAATCTGGTGCCGAAAAAGGAATCCCCAGGAATTTTTGGGAAAAAGAGAAAGGTTGGCCTGCACATATTGAAATTTGCGATGGGGGGCTAATGTTTGCTGAAGATAGCCCTGAATCACCACTAGTCCTGAGAGCTGCCTGGCGTTCACATGATACTGACAAAAAAAATGACAAAATAGGAGAGGCCATATGGAGAATAAAAGGTCTCGAAAAGAGGATCTCTCCTCTTTTCCTAAAATCTCTTAAACCAAAGACATGGGATACAGCAAACTGTATCATACCTGAGCCACTGCTTATCTCTGCAGGCTTAAATATTGACAAATTAAGCGGCTCTCAAAAAGATTGGCCCTTCCCTCTTAACACCGCTGCAGAATTCGGTACGACGATTGGATTAAGCGTAAAACAGATACAAAAAATACTTTCAGGAGAAACTATATTCTCCATCGGCGGACATAACAAACTTCTCTGGTTCTCACTCCCGGGCTTTATGGTGGAATTCACAGGAGATAAAGACCTTATGAAAGAACTTGTTAACGCTTTCTGGAGCAGATTATTTTTAGGAGTAGAACCTAAACCAATGGATGGTTTTGACTTCGGTGGCACCGCCAATGTTCCTTTTTCAGTTGTGGGAGCTGGCAGAGAGAATATAGCCATACTTGGACTCCTTTCTCCTGAATCGATAAAAGCAACAGGTAGGCTTGACAGTTTCCTTAAAAGTGATGAGAAAGCCATAGGCTGGGTCATCGCAGATCTTCCGAGAACAGGTGCCGCTCTTCGTGATATGACTAAAATGAATGCTTTTATGAGTGATTCAAGTTTGGATGAGGATCATTCTTATGGAGATGATACAGAGGATATTTTCCAACCAGATTCTTCATTTTCGCCTTTTGATCAGGGTATCTCAGATTCTTTTGGCAATGTTCTGAAAGATATGGGCAAAACTCTTATAGTATGGGAGACAGCTGACTCGGGCCGAATCAACTGGTACAAAAACTCGAAATAACAGTAAGTTATGACCTATATAATTTTCATGAGCAATAAAAACCGGAGGGATAAATAAAATGTACTGCAATGCGCTGGAAGTTTTAAAAGAACGTGGATTCGTTGAGTGGAGTAGCCATACCGAAGAGCTAGAGGAACACTTTATAAACAATATGGTGACGGGCTATATAGGTTTTGACCCAAGTGCTGACAGCCTACACGTTGGGAACCTTGTAGCAATAATGGGACTTGCTTGGATGCAGCGTCTCGGCCACCGCCCTGTTGCGCTTGCCGGAGGAGGCACCGGACGTATTGGAGACCCTTCTGGAAAAAGCTCTGAACGAAACCTTCTCTCAGAGGACCAGATAAGCTACAACGTAGAACGTATAGCAAAACAACTTAAGCATTTTTTGGATTTTGACTGCGGAGAGAACAGCGCTTTGCTCTTGAACAACAATGACTGGCTTAAAAAATTAAATTATATCGAATTTCTCAGAGATATTGGAAAATATTTCCCCGTAAGTTTTCTGGTAAACAGGGACTACGTAAGAAACCGCGTGGTAGACCCAGACAAATCGATAACATATACGGAGCTTTCTTACATACTGCTTCAAGCTTATGACTTTAACCACATGTTCAATGAGATAGGCTGCACCCTCCAAATGGGCGGGAACGACCAACAAGTGAACATCATCGCCGGCATGGATCTTTCCAGAAAAAAATCAGGGGGTCAGTGTTTCGGCATGACATTCCCCCTTCTGCTCAACTCACAGGGACAGAAATTCGGAAAATCGGAAAGTGGAGCCGTATACCTTTCCCCACACCGCACGAGTATATACAAATTCTACCAATTCTGGATAAATGTTGATGACAGCGATCTTGAAAAACTTTATAAGCTATTCACATTTATGAAACTCGATGAGATAGACGCTATTATTAGCGATCATATCACCGACCCACATCTGAGAAAAGCTCAAAAAAAGCTAGCATGGGACCTTACATGCAGAGTACACGGTGAAGATGCAGCTAAAAAGGCCAGAGATGCAAGCGCTCTTCTCTTCGGAGAGATGGATATTAAAGATGCAGACACCGAGCTCCTTGACACTCTGTCGGCAGAGATACCTTTCGCAGAGATAGATTCAAAGAGAGACGGATCCCTTACAGAGTTGCTTGTGCTATCAGGCGGATGTGCTTCAAAAGGCGAAGCAAAACGCAAAATAAAAGAAGGTGGAGTTTACCTCAACGGCACCAAGATTACAGAGGAAGCAAAACAGATTTCACCTGAAGATATTTTAGACGGTGGTTATGTACAACTAAGAGTCGGAAAGAAAGACTTCAGGCTTGTCAGATTCAAAGATTGAAAGGTGTCCCTGGTAAGATTAAATAACCATATTCTGCGCGGGAATCATTTCAGCAGCCACATTGCCGATTTTTTCCCGCGTGATTTTTAACTGTAATAAGTTAATAAACTGAACTTTCCCACCTGTTG
>JAAYEY010000080.1 GCA_012728505.1 Synergistaceae bacterium
GATAGACAATAATGCAATAATACAAGATATAACATATCCTGCTGTGATAAAACAGTATAAGGACGGGGTACCGCCCGAACTAAAGATCCAAGGGCCCCCTCCCGGATATACCGACCATCTTTTTAAATTCAGAATGACGATTAGAAAAAATGGCAGCACTTGGCCCGGAGAATATCCTTTCAGCCCTGTTGTGCACAACGCATATCGTGCTATTCCGGATACCTCAAACAATGCCTTTATCGACGGAGGAAGACCGGAAACATGGCCTCGGATCACAAAAACTGCCATTAACTGGGCAAATGATTATCCCGGACAGAATGGCAGCGTTCCCGGTCTTTCTGTAGATTTTCTTGAAAGCCCCAGCTTCCGCCTTCTGGCAACAAGACAAGCAATGTTGAAGACCCTCGCCTTCCTCTATTTTATGCAGACAGAGCTTGGTATGTCTGACTGGTCCGTTGACAATAGGCAGGGATTCGGGGGATGGTTTAGCCTTGATGAGGCAGAGTGGGCTGACCTTCCGGAAAAATATCTGCCTATACTCTCCCTCTTTCCACCTTTCCCTTATGTGAGAGAAAGTCGGAGGATAGTAGGCATCAAAACCATGACAGTTGATGACATTCTACGGGATGAGAAGCTTGCCAGGACACTTATATCGAAGCCTGACAGCCTAGCACTGGGAGAATACCCCATAGACATTCACGGCAAAAGCGATAATAAATACCTTGAAGCCTACCTTGGCGAGACAAAGGAAAAAATACCCAATGACTGGAATGGAGACGGAGGTCTTTTTCAGATACCCTTTGGGGTTTTTGTCCCGGAAAAGCTTGACGGTCTTCTTGCCGCAGAGAAAAACATCTCTGTTTCAAGGGTAGTGAACGGCTCAACGAGGCTCCAACCTGTAACGATGCTTACTGGACAGGCTGCAGGAGCTATTGCTGCTGTATCGATAATACAAAAAGTCCAGCCAAGGCAATTGCGTCCTCTGGATGTCCAGACAGAGCTTTGGAGATCGAAGAGTAGACTCTCTTTATTTGATTTTGAGGATGTACCAAACTACTCAGCTTCTTGGCCAGGAGTAGAGGCGGCTATGCTGTATGGATATATGGATAATGCTTCAGAGAAAACCTTTGGTGTTTTCGACGAAATGCATTGGGTAGAAGTTAGGGACGTACTAAGAAGGGCTCTGGGGATACAAAAATTCCCTAAGAGAGACCTTGAGGGACTTGTTACAGCAAACGAACTCTCCACCTGGTTGCAAGAACTTCTCAAAAAAGATCTAAAGATTTATCATCAGGCAATTGATGGCCTGGTAGGTGACAAAATAATTACTAAGGGTAAGCTTGCAAGAACGGTCCTGGCTCTTTTAAAAGCATCTCCAGACAACAAAGACAAGAAATAAAAAAGGATACAGGAATTAGTGTGACAGAAGGTCTTTCTCTAAAGAGAAAGACCTTCTGTCACACTTTTGTCCTCTTATGAAGATTTTGCATATCGAACAAAAATTTTTTTATTTGATGTATGATTGTCGGATATGTATGATCTTTGCTTAAATCAGTTCTGGTCTCTCTTTTAAAGACAAAAATGTACTGAGGTGACGAGATGAAAAAATGTCTAAAAATCTTTTTGCTCTCTCTCTGTCTGTTAATTTGGACATTTACCCTTTGTGCCCATGCTGTTGAGATCTCTATTATTGCCCCTTCTGCAGAAGAACAGGTCCTTGAATCTGGAAGGGATTTTTACGTTATCGGTAGTATTAATCGCCAAGGAATAAGCCCCGAGGAGATGCCTTTCGATATACGCGTCTATGTCGCAGAGACAGGTCTCGTAAGAGATGGAAAAATTATCCCTCTTAGAACTGTTCGGAGCCATGTCGATTCCTCTACCGGACTTACACCTGAAAGAGATATTTATTTTCGCTATGAAGGAAAGGCGCCATGGGTAGATATAGACCGTGGAGAGCTCTCTAAGTTTCCGCCCCCCGACCTTGTGTACCGACACGGTGATCCCGATAGTTTCTATGACCCATCGCTCAAAGCTGTCGTGATCAAAGACCGCTTCGCCGTTCTGATACAGGGCGGAGTTACTAAAGACTTCGATACCAATTACTCCAAATCCTATTCTGATGAACTTTCATGGAAGATGTACCGCATACTTGTTGCCGCTGTCTCAGGAGATAAGGTGCTGGCAACCGCAGAGGCGGATATTATGTTTGGCACAGTTCAGGAAAAGGTCCTTGCAAGGTTTTCGCCCGATGAACATATGGATAGGGTCGTCGCTTTTGCTGAAGAAAAGGGTCTTCGTATATACAGAGATATTTTTCCCGGATACTGGCCATGCAGTGATGGATCTGTATATGAGATTCCACGAAGATGGCGGGCCAATGATGCCCTTGAGTATGTCGAAGGAAAGGTACACGCAATAATGTACAACATAAGCGAAAAAAGGTGTGCAACACAGGAGGTTGAGATAGGAAGAATCGCCTTTGAAGGTTGGCTCGATTCTGAAGATGTCATCTACTACTATTATGATATAGGCGAGCCCTCTCTGAAATACAATACATGGGACGGTCTTGATAAAAAAATTGGGAAACTGGTTATGTTCGAAAATGGGGACAGATTTGTGTTTACAAGGGCTGAGACAGGGCAGGTCTCTGAAGACTATTATCCGAAGGATACGATA
>JAAYEY010000081.1 GCA_012728505.1 Synergistaceae bacterium
AGTCATAGTGAGGAACATCACAACAGGCTCGCTCTGCAAGAGGCTCGGTGTAAAAGAAGGAATGACCCTCCCCCGTCCACTCGTTGAGTTCTGCTATAAAAAAGATGAACTGGGCGACCCTCTCATCCTCGAAGATCATGCAATCCTCTTTGGATGGGCCACAGAGGAAGAGATCGCAAAGATAAAAGATATATCGCTCAAGGTAAACTCCTTGCTTAAGGAATATTTTGCACAGAAGGGGATTGTCCTCGTCGATTTTAAACTTGAATTTGGCAAAGACTCAAAGGGTGAACTAATGCTTGCCGACGAGATATCACCCGATACATGCCGTTTCTGGGACAGCTCGACAGGAGACCGCCTTGATAAGGACCGTTTCCGTAAAGATCTTGGAAACGTCCTCGGAGCATACGAAGAGATCTGGAAGAGGATCTCAGCTTAAAAATATGAGTGGGATATTTGGAGCTTTCAGCAAAAATGGCAAACCTGTACTGGAAGAAGTATATCTTGGCCTTTACGCACTCCAACACAGAGGCCAGGAATGTGCGGGCATAGCCTGGAGTGAAAATGAACGCATAGCAACTGCTAAAGGCATGGGACTTCTTCATAATGCCATAAAACAAGAATACCTCACTCAGAAAAACGTTGACTGTGCCATAGGACATGTTCGTTACACTTCCCTTCCGGGTTCCCAATTGCACAACGTACTCCCCATAGGAGCAAACTACGCAAGAGGAGCTGTCGCAATAGCACATGACGGGATGATAACAAACCTAGAAGAACTGACTCTCCAGCTTGAAAAACAGGGAGCAATATTTCAATCATCAACCGACTCAGAAGCAATCATCCATTTAATGGCACATAAATCACACATGCTGCCTCTCGATGCTCTTATCGATTCTTTGAGAAAAATTAAGGGATCATATGCCGTGATAGTGCTCCTTAGCGGAATGTTGATCGCAGCCCGCGATCCTTGGGGATTTAAGCCGCTGGTCATAGGTAGAAAAGATGAAAATTACTACGCCGCATCGGAATCATGTGCTCTCGATATTGTAGGAGCCAAACTTATACGTGATGTCGAACCGGGAGAAATCGTCGTTATTGACGACAAGGGTGTAAGAAGCCTTAAGATACAGCATGAAAGCTGCCGCGGGATGAGATGTACTTTTGAGTATGTCTACACTGCCAGACCTGATAGTATAATTGATGGTGTATCGGTATATGAGGCGAGAAAAGAGATGGGAAGGTTGCTCGCCGAGCAGGCTCCCTGTCCCGGAGCCGAGATAACGGCGGGAATGCCTGACAGCGGAACAATAGCAGCTGTTGGCTACGCGGAAAGATCTAATATACCTCTTGAAATGGGCGTAGTAAGAAACAGGTACGTCGGTCGGACTTTTATACAGCCTACACAAAAAGTACGCAATCTTGGTGTTAAAATTAAACTTAACCCGATATCTGAGGTTTTTAACAATAAAAAAGCTGTCGTTGTAGATGATTCCATCGTAAGGGGAACAACAGCAGAACAGGTCGTATCAATGATAAAAGATTCAGGAGCAAGCGAGGTACACTTGAGAATAGCGTCTCCTCCCGTCATCCATCCTTGCAGATATGGGATCGATACCAGGAAAGAGGAGACCCTTGCGGCAGTGAGAATGACTCTGTCTGAGCTATGCAAGAAGGTGGGTGCGGACTCCCTTGAATATCTGTCTGAAAAAAACCTAACCGCAGCCATAGGTCTGGCGGAAGACCAGATATGCACGGCATGTTTCTCAGGAAAATATCTCGAGGAAAACGAATTGAAAGCGGGTGCGTAAACTTGGGCGAAAACCTTAGTTACGAAAAAGCCGGAGTAAACATTGAAGCGGGCGACCTTTGGGTCGAAATGATAAAAAAGATGCTTAGTAAACGCCCTAAAGACCCCAACTGTGTAGGAAGCGTGGGCGGATTTGCAGCTCTTTACAGAATCGGCGAAGGTAAGTGCATCGCGGCCTGCTGTGACGGAGTAGGAACCAAACTAGAACTGGCAAAAGAGACAGGTATCTACCGCGGGCTCGGCCAAGACCTGGTAGCAATGAATGTAAACGACCTCGTTACAGGAGGTGCAAGGCCTCTCTTCTTTCTCGACTATGCCTCATGCGGAAAACTCAACGTTGAGCTGTTCAAAGATATATTAGAAGGCATCCTCGATGCTTGCGAGGAAAGCATGTGCTCCCTTCTAGGCGGTGAGACTGCTGAAATGCCTGACGTCTACGGAGCAGAAGGCTTTGATCTGGCAGGATTTGCTGTAGGAATGGTAGATGAAGATAAGATAATAGACGGAAGCAAAATTAAAGAAGGCGACATTATCATTGGACTAAAAAGTACCGGGGTCCACAGCAATGGCTACAGCCTCGTCAGAAAAGCTCTCGGAAAAGAGGGGCTCTGCGCAGACCTTGATTCTGTACCTGATGGATGGGAAGAAAAACTTTCAGAGGCCGTTATGAGAGCAACCAAACTTTATGTCAGACCGGCTCTTGCAGCGTCAGCTACAGGCAAGGTACATGGGATGGCGCATATAACAGGCGGTGGGATGTACGGAAATATTATAAGAGTCATTCCCAAAGGACTCGATATTGAGATAGATTTCAACTCATGGGAGCGGCCCAAAATATTTGATCTAATTCAAAGTGCAGGTATTGAAGAGGATGAGATGAGAAAGGTATTTAACCTTGGAATTGGTTATGTTTTTATCATTGATCCGGCTGACCTCGAAGTTATCGAAAAAGAGCTGCTTAAAACGGGAGACGTACCGATTACTATCGGAAGGGTATTAAAATGTACCTCCCGCGCATAGCCATTTTGATCTCAGGCAAAGGCTCAAACATGGAAGCCATACTTAAATCATGCCTGACAGGCGAACTGCCAGCCGAGGTCTCTTTTGTTGGAAGCGACAACATAAATGCGAAAGGTCTTGACACGGCGGCGACCCTTGGCGCCCAGACGCGAGTCTTTTTTTACAAGAGAGACGGAAGAAAGGCTGCCGAGGAAATGATCGCTAATGCTATCGAGGAAACTGAAACAGACTGGATCGTACTTGCTGGCTTTATGAAGATACTCTCTCCTGAATTTGTAAAAAGATTCCATAACAGAATAATTAACATACATCCCTCTCTCCTTCCTTCCTTCCCGGGAGCTCACGGCATACTTGACGCATGGAACGCAAAAGCGGACCATACAGGAGTAACTGTCCATATAGTCGACGAAGAGGTTGACCACGGGCGCATACTCGCCCAAGAAAGAGTCGACATCCTGCCGGAGGAAACGCTGGAGATGCTTGAAGAGAAAATACACATGGTCGAACACAAAATATACAAAGAAGCTCTAAAAAAACATTTTTTAGAAAACCCGATATCTATTGAAGAATGGGAGGAAGAATGACAATGGAAAGCAGAAAAGCACTCATTTCTGTCTGGGATAAGACAGGCGTGCTGGAATTAGCAAAAGGACTGGCTGCGCACGGATATGAAATAGTGTCGAGTTCAGGTACCGCAAAGCATCTTGAAGAGGGCGGCATTAAAGTGACCGAACTCGTCGATATGACAGGACTTCCTGCAATTCTCGGCGGCAGGGTGAAAACCTTACATCCTACTGTTTTTGGCGGAATACTTGCAAGAAGAGGCTTTGCACAGGATGATGAAGACAGGAAGAAATTTTCCATCCCCCTCATTGACGTTGTGGTATGCACACTTTATCCCTTTGAAGAAACAGCTGAAAAAGGTGCCGACCTCGATCACCTTATAGAGAAGATCGACATCGGAGGAGTCTCACTTATAAGGGCGGCGGCAAAAAACTATTACCATGTAGCCGTTGTAACTGACATAGCAGATTATGAGAGTGTCCTTGAAGAACTCGAGAAAAAACAAGAACTCACACTTGAATTCAAACAGAAGTTGGCGCTGAAAGCTTTTCGCCTGACATCATCATATGATGCAACGATCTACAAGGGACTTTGCTCTGAAATAGGTGTAGAAGATGAGACAGAAGATGACAAGATAATCTCACTCAGAAAAGTACAGGATCTGAGATACGGAGAAAATCCGCATCAAAAAGCAGCTCTTTTCCTTCCTCCGCTCGAAAAACAGCCCTTCAAACAACACTCCGGGAAGGAACTCTCCTACAACAACCTTCTGGATCTCGATACTCTGCTCCGCGGCTGTTCGGTCTTTCAGGATCTCTGCGCCTGCACGATAGTCAAACACACGACCCCCTGCGGAACCGCTCACGCTAAAAGTCCTCTCGACGCATTTAAAAAAGCTCTCGAATGCGACCCTGTATCGGCCTTTGGCGGCATAATAGGGATGACAAGATGCGTGGACATGGATACTGCAAAAGCTATTACTGAGACTTTCTTTGAGATAGTCGCTGCACCTTCTTATGATAAGGGAGTGATTGAATATTTCAGTGAAAAAAAGCCCAACCTCCGCGTTCTTACCATAACACCGGGATATGCACCGAAACTTCAGATAACAGGTAATCGTTGCGGTTTCCTTGTACAAGAAGACATGCTACCAGCCCTTCCTGTAATGGATGAAGGCAAGTGGGTCGGAAAAGCAATGCCCGAACTTTGGGATGATCTCATATTCGCATGGAAGACAGCTGCCATTACAAAAAGCAATTCTATAGTTCTGGTCAAAGATGGAGCAGCGGTTGGAATTGGCGGAGGTTTTACTAACAGAGTGGACGCAGCAGGTTACGCTCTTAAGCTTGCCTGTGAAAAGGCAATCGGAGCAGTCCTTGCTTCGGATGCATTCTTCCCATTTCCGGACACAATAGAGCTCGCAGCGTATGCTGGCGTGGTAGCTGTTATCCAACCGGGCGGATCTATTAAGGACGAAGAAGTCTTCAAGCGGACTGAGGAACTTGGAATAAGCATGTTCGTC
>JAAYEY010000082.1 GCA_012728505.1 Synergistaceae bacterium
AAAATGATATATTAAAGCGGTATCAAGTAAGGAGATGGAACGATGCACCCTATTATCTTTCAACACTCTTTTATTACCCTCCGAACGAGCTATCTTTTATGGTTTGTAGCTGTCTCCGTCTTTATGTTCTGGACTCGTTCAAGGGCTGTAAATAAATATGGTATGGATTACAACAAGACTACGGGAGCAATTATCTGGACTTTTTTTGCTGCAGTCTCAGGTGCGCTTTTTTTCGATTTTTTTGGGAAGACTCTTCTGTTTTTTTCAGGGAATACTTCTTTCTCCGGTTTTTTTCCGGCACAACTTTCCTCCTCCGGCGGGATATTGTGCGGCGGTCTTGCCGGCATATATAAATCACGTATGGAAAATATCAAATGGAACGATTTTGCCGATGCTGCTGTAATACCTGCTTCAGCCGCAATAGCTATATGGAGGCTGGGATGTTTCTTTGATGGATGTTGTCGCGGTGTTCCTCTGGAAGGATCTCAGGCTGCTTGGTTTGCTGTCCACTACCCAGGAGATCTTGAAGGTTTGTACCGCTGGCCGTACCCCTTGATAGAATCAGCCTTCGCGCTGGCACTAATGCTATTTCTAGCCGCTGTAGAAAAAATCTTTTTTAAGAAAAAGACGCCTGAGTATGCCTTTTTAACCCCTCTTTTCATTCTTTTTTACGGTTCCTTCCGTATTTTGGCAGATCCTATAAGAGAAGCAGGTCTCAAAAAAGGCGGCCTGTTGGTATTTATTTTTTTCGCCATTATAGGATTACTGATATCAATCATTACAATTTATAAATCTATTCAGTCGGAAAAATAGAAAAGAGGACTCGGAATTTTATATGAGAAAACAGAAGGGATTCACACTGATAGAAATACTTTTCGTAGTTGGTCTGACCGGCATTATCGCTGCCACGGCCCTCGCTCCTATTGTATTTACAGTGCAGTCTCTTGAAAACGCACAAAAAGAAGGAAGCAAAAACAATAAAATCACAGAAACTGCCTACAGAATTTTTTACGACGCAAGGAATTTTTCTGAAAGCAGCTCTTTTTCGATCTTCCGAATCGTACGCAGAGATGGGTTTAATACCAGGGATGATGACAGGCTCCTCGTCTGGTCCGCAGCTCCTGTTAAGGAAAACAAAGTACCAAGCCTGATAGTTTATAAAATCATAACCTCATCAGGGCTGCGGAAAAACGAACCGGGACTATATCGTTGGGTAATACCGGGATGGAGATTCCTCCCAGAGAACCGCAACAAGGAGGAAGGGCCAACTGATTTGGATACTGAGAATCTTAGGCCAGAAGATGGAAAGCTTATACTAAAAAACGCAGAAGGAGTGAGGTTCGCCGTATGGTCAGGCGAATCTTGGTCTGATGAGTATGCTGGAAAACTGCCAATTGCGCTGAAAGTAACTATAACCCTTAATGGAAGAAAGAATGTTTATGAAGATACTCTGCCGGTCATCCTCAACAAGTAAGGGATTTATCCTCGTATCCGTCTTGATATCGGTTACGCTGTTGCTTACCTCCGCCACCGCATTCTCTTGGTACGCGAAAAATGAAATCAAGAGGGCGGAAGCAGGGAGTTTTATAGCCAGAAGTAGAAGCGTTGCAGAAATCGCCTGTCTTGATGCATCAAAAAAAATTGCTAAAGACAAAAACGGATATGACAGTCGCTCTGAGCCTCTTTACGCTTATAATGGTCTCATTAAATCAAAAATAGATGAATTCGATTTGGAAGTCAACATTGAGCCACTTGACGATAAGATTCCTATCAACGGAATTTTACTGCCGGACAGAGTTACTCTCAGGTCTGAATATGAAGTCGCCTGGGAAAAAATATGGGAGTATGTGGGATTTCCATGGCTTTCAGCGGTAGTTATAGATTTTATTGATGCAGACAGCAGCCAAAAGCTGCAGGGCGGCGAAAGAGAGACAAGCGTAAACCGAGAACTGACGGACCTTGCCGAACTCAAACTTATAAACGAAATAGACGATGGGGTGTTATGGGGCACGAAGGATATCCCAGGCGGACTATCGAGATACCTGACTATTTACGGAAAAGAAAAAGTCAATATTAACACCGCTTCTCCTGAGGTATTAGCTATAATGGACGAGAGGCTGGACATCGCACAGGCCAGAAGTTTTGCAGCGATGAGAATGATCTACCCTATAAAGAGCTTAGATGACCTGAAAAAGATTCCGAACATACCTCATGATGTCATAATCAAACTCTCTAATGTAATCTCTTTTGAAAGCTCTTATTTTCGTCTGAAGATAAATGTATCATATGGAGATGAGAAGGAGCGTAATTTTAGGATTATACTGAAAAGAGAAAACGATTTATGCAGCGTGGTACGCTGGGAGGAATAAGAAAGGCTGATGACAGTTTACAACAAACTGAAATGCTTATTCTCTCTAGAAAAGCAAGGCAGTGCGGGAATGGATGATAACATCCGTTTCTGTACCGAAGCAGACTTTGATAATTGTCCTGCTCAAATGTCCTCTGCACAAAATGAACGAATGGTCCTACTTCTCCAACTAAAAACGCTTTCAGTCTCCTCCTTCTCTCTTCCCTTCGGGAAAAACGGAAGGGTCAGAGAGGCTCTTGCAATGTCATTCAAGCCTCTACTTGGAAACGAAGACGATTCAATGCTCATGATACCTCAAATAATTGAACAAAGCTCTGAAATGACTGCTGGCGCTGTGTGGTTCGTTTCAAAGGACGAAATAGAAAAGATTGAGACACGGACAGGAGATGGGATCACCTTCTGGCCAGCATCTATGGCTTTGGTCTCGGAAATAAAGGGAAATGGCCTAGTTATCTGGAACAGCGAAAAAGGAACTTCCGGTACGCTTTTTAAGAACGGAACTCCCCTTTTGTACAGATGGACTCCTTCTTCTGAATGCTCCGTCAATGAGCTTGAAAGATGGTTTACTGAATATTCTAGATCCATGGATATTCCTCTATTTAATATCAGAACTGTAGAGAGCTCAGCCATACCTTCCGGAGAAATCCAAAGAGCCGGCAAAGAAACACTGAGGTCAATCAGGGGAGCAGCCTCCCTTGATCTTTCAACAAAAAGCGCAGACAGCGTTAGAAAAATGGAGTCTTTTTTTGCAACGGCCTACAGTACAGCCAGGGCGGCTCTTTTGCTTGGGCTCCTCTTCCTTCTTTTATCAACCGTGACTCTCTTTTACGCTATCCTAAATAAGAATGCTTTCGAAAAAGCTCCTTTTGAAATATACCAAATAGCTTTTGGGGAAAGTTCTAACCACCCTCTTGCCTCTTCCTCAACAAAGATCAAAAACCTTAGCATAAACGGAACGAACATGAGCCTGGAACAGACTCTCAGCAATCTGGCAGCGGCATGGAAAACGTCAGTCTCCTCTGACTCTGTGAGGCTTGACACCATAAGATACGGAACGGAACGCACAGAGGTACAGGGTACTGCCTCAAAGACCGAATCTATTGAATCGCTGCGCGACTCTCTGGGCAAAAATGGCTTCACCTCCAAAATAATTGACATACAGCAAATCTCCGGCTCAGGAATGCGTTTTTCCATAGGCTTAGAAAGCCCCGAAAGGAAAGGGCAGAAATGATAGAAGAGATAAGAGAACTGCTGCAAACTAAAAAATTGGTGCGCTTAGCATTGCTGTCAGCTTTGATCTGGACGGTCGGGATCGTCCTTTTTGCTGAAGCTGCGATTGTTCTCAACAAGAGCAAAGATAGACTCCTTGATACAGGGAAAATTCTTAATGCAGCAAACATCTATCGCTCATACCCCTCCCGCACCTCTGCAGAGGGCAAAGAACCTTTGTCCGCTCTCTCCGATGCGATAGAAGAGCTAAGCCTTAAAGACCGAGCTGGGCTCGTTAACTCGGGACCATCAGGGTTGACTGTTCAGATCACCGAGCTTAACGGAGCAGAATTTATCTCTTTTTTCAGCCTTTTATCCAAAAAAGGTCTGCAGGTTAAGACAGCGGAGATAAGAGCAATAACCTCGCCTCAAAAGGGAAGACTCATAAACGCATCGATACTGATAGGAGTAAACAACGATGCTTCACTCTAAACTTGTGAAGGTTGTTTTTGCAGGACTATGCGGTCTTATTGCAGGAACAGCACTGTTTTTTCCGTGGGCTACGACTGCAGAATACTTTGCTAACAAAGCAGCCTTGGCTGCTTCAGAGAAAAACATATGCATGTCATACAGTGATATTTTTACTGAGGGCCTTCTCGACAAGGAATTTGTCTGCTCAGGAGTAACTGCAGACTTGCCTGCATTCTCGATAAAGATCAACGAAGTAAGATTCGATCCCTTCCTAATCAGATCGATTTTATCCTTATCTTTAAAAGGAAACATCTATCTTGGAAAAGGTGAGATAACTACAGTTACAAGACAAAAATTGAAATGGACCTCGGGAACAGCTAAGTTATCAGTTAAAGATGACATCCTTTATTTTGACGACCTGACGCTAGTCGGTGATGTCGCTGCAAAGGGCTTTATAAATTTATTCATGGATACAGGAAAGATAGCGGGCTCCGATTTAACTGCCCGTTTCCCTCAAGAGTTCGACAGGGCTCTTCAAATGCTGAGCAACTTAAATATAATGACTCTTACAAATATCAAACCAGGAGAATGGAGGATAACACGGTGAAATATAACCTTAAATCCCGTTTATCCTGGATAAAGAATGAGACGAAGGAGTTATTCAGGAATGAATCTCCCTATTTCAATAAAAATTCGTCAAACAACGCCCTTTTATTTGCCGTACCCTTTATTACCGGTCTTATGTTGGCCGTTATAATCTGTTTTTTCATTGAGATATCTCTTATTACAGATTCAATGGAGACTAATTATCGCCTTGCAGAGTTCTTCTCCAGAAGGACTCCATCCTTTGCGAACTCAATCACGGCTGACCCTTACCAGGATTTTTCCGTTTTGAATCCTCTCGGAGCTCTTATGCCTGACAGCGGCAAAGAAAAGTCAGACTCGTCCTCATATTCTCTCGAAGATCTAGATCTTGCGGGAACCCTTCCCGGTATAGGTGCATGGGTGCGTTTCGACTCGACAACACATTTTATTTTAAGAGGCGAAGAAATAGAGGGCTATAGGTTGGAAAATGTAGACTATTTTAAAGCAACTCTCGTAAAAGGAGCTCAAAAATACTTCCTTTACATGAAAATTTCAATGGGGAATCTGACTCCTCCGCAAAGGTCCTCGAACCAGTCTAATGCTAAGAGAGATATACCCGTTAAGAAAAGTCCTACTAAAGCGGCTTATCCTGGCATAGAACCTGCCGGTGAGGGAAAAGAAGGTGTGGTCCCAAGAGAGCTTGTAGACAAGCTTTTGATGAATCCTTATGATGAAATCGCCAAGATGAGGATGGTCCCTGCTGAAGGTGGGGGCATGCAGCTGGTAAACATAGACCCTGACAGTGTCCTCGGACTAGTAGGGGTAAAGAAAGATGATGTTATAAAAGCTGTAAACGGTGTCCAGATAACTAATCTCAGCGACGCAACTAATGCTGTCAATTCGATGATGTCAGGAACGAGGTTTGACGTAACACTAGAAAGGTCCAACAAACCTCTTGAATTAAAATATCAGGTGAAATGATGGCTAATAGAAAAAGAGCATTCACAATCGTTGAGGTTATGGTGGCTGTAGCTATACTGGCCTTAACTGCAACTGCTGCTATCAAGCTTGTGATACTCGGACAGATTGGACTCGGCGAGGCAAAGATTGAGGCTGAGCTGACTGAAGAGGCAAAGGCAATAAGGACTGGTATAATGCTTGGAACAATGCAGACATCGGGCAGTAACGGCGATATAATGTGGGAAACCAATCCCGGAACTCGAAAAATGTTCCAAGAAAGTTTCGGAAAGGTAGATTTTTCTGACAGTGTTCAGACAAAGACTTTTGATACCAAAGAAGATATGCGATGGAGAGAGTTAAAAGTCATAAACACGAAGAGAGATCGAAATATAGTCATATATCTTCCCCATGATTGATTCTGGACAATTCTAATTTTCTATTCTATTTTATAAAATCTTCATTTATCGTAAATATATATTTGCACCTTAGGAGAGATTTGACATGTCCAAGAACAAAAAAATATTTGCCTTTATATTGATTTCCTTTTTCATGTCCTTTTCATTTGCCGGATTCACATCAGCTTTGGCACAGGAGAATCTGCAGGAG